>NZ_NBCN01000012.1:190443-231505 GCF_002099185.1 Streptomyces sp. CB03238
GCGGTACGGGGCGGGGGTGCGACCGGTGCGTGCACGCCCAGCGGGCGCGGGGCGCGGCCCGGGTGAGCAGGGCGTGCAACCGGGGCGGGCGGTGCGGGGGCGGGGCGGTGCGACCGGTACGCGCACGGCCAGGGGCGCGTGCCCGGGTGAGCGGGGCGGGGCCGGCAGCACGGCCAGGGCGGCGTGGCGCCGCCGGGCGCGGGTGCCCGGCTGCGCGGGGCGGCGTGTGCGGCGCGGCCAGGGCCACGGTCGGGCGGCGGTGGGCCGGGACGGGCCACGGGGCCGGCGGGCGCGGCACGGGTGGCGGCGGGCCAGGGTGCGCGGCGGGCCCGGTACGGCCCGAGGCGGGATCGGGTGACGGTGCCGGCGGACGCGGTCGGGTCGGCTCGGTCGGGGTGCCGGCGGAGGCGCCGGCGGCTCCGGGCTCCTGCCGGGACTGCGACCTCGGGGCCGCGCCCTCGGGTCCGGGCCTGGCGCGTTCCGCCCGGGCTCCCGGGCCCTGGGCGGACCGTTGCGGGCCCCGGCCCGGCCCACTGGACGGGCAGGGGCCGGGCCGCGGGGGACGGCGGCGCCCCGCGCGGGGGACGGCGGCCATGGGGGCCGTCAGCCGACGAGGCCGTCGGCCATTTCTTCGGTCAGGTTGGACTCCGTGCCGGGGATGCCCAGGTCCTGGGCCCGCTTGTCGGCCATGGCCAGCAGGCGGCGGATGCGGCCCGCGACCGCGTCCTTGGTCAGTGGCGGGTCGGCGAGGGCGCCGAGTTCCTCCAGGGAGGCCTGCTTGTGCTCCATGCGGAGCCGGCCGGCCGCCGCCAGGTGCTCGGGGACCTCCTCGCCGAGGATCTCCAGGGCGCGCTGCACCCGGGCACCGGCCGCGACCGCGGCGCGGGCCGAGCGGCGGAGGTTGGCGTCGTCGAAGTTGGCCAGCCGGTTGGCGGTGGCCCGGACCTCGCGGCGCATCCGCCGCTCCTCCCAGGCCAGCACCGAGTCGTGCGCCCCCAGCCGGGTGAGCAGGGCGCCGATCGCGTCCCCGTCGCGTACCACCACGCGGTCCACGCCCCGGACCTCACGGGCCTTGGCGGGGATGGACAGCCGCCGCGCGGCACCGACCAGCGCGAGCGCGGCCTCCGGGCCCGGGCAGGTGACCTCCAGGGACGAGGAGCGGCCGGGCTCGGTCAGCGAACCGTGCGCCAGGAACGCACCGCGCCAGGCGGCCTCCGCGTCACAGGTCGCTCCGGAGACCACCTGCGGCGGCAGGCCCCGGATGGGCCGGCCCCGGCCGTCCACCAGACCGGTCTGGCGGGCCAGCTGGTCGCCGCCCGCCACCACCCGTACGACGAAACGCGAGCCGCGCCGCAGCCCGCCCGGTGCCATCACGATCAGCTCGGAACCGTGCCCGAAGATCTCCGCGATGTCCCGCTTCAGGCGGCGCGCCGCCATCGCGGTGTCCAGCTCCGCCTCGATCACGATCCGCCCGCTGACCAGGTGCAGCCCGCCGGCGAACCGCAGGATCGACGAGACCTCCGCCTTTCTGCAGCAGGTCCGGGTGACGGGGAGCCGGGAGATCTCGTCCTTCACCGCTGCCGTCATCGCCATGGGCCGATCCTTCCATGCATCCGAAAAATACGGTCGTACGCGGCGGCCAGCAGCTCCGGGTCGTGCTTCGGGGAGCCGTCCTTCCTGGCCACGGGGGCCAGCTCGACCGCGGCACCGAGCCGCTTGGCGGCGTCTGCGAGGGACTCGCGGTCGGGCACGGCGGCCTCGTCGGCCAGCACCACGTCCAGGGCGAGTTTAGGGGCGTGTCGTCCCAAAACCTCCAAATGACGCTGCGGAGAGAAGCCCTCGGTTTCTCCCGGCTGCGGCGCGAGGTTCAGCGAGAGGACCCGGCGCGCCTTCGTCTCGACGAGCGCCTCCAGCAGCTCCGGCACCAACAGGTGCGGGATCACCGAGGAGAACCACGAACCGGGACCCAGCACCACCCAGTCCGCGTCCAGCACCGCCGCGACCGCCTCCGGCACGGCGGGCGGGTCGTTCGGCACCAGGTGCACGGACTGCACCTCGCCCGGCGTGAGCGCCACCGTAGCCTGGCCGCGGACGGTGTCCACCTCGTCCGGGCGCTCCGGGTCATGGCCCTTGACCAGCGCCTGGAGCTCCAGTGGCACCGCCGACATGGGCAGCACCCGGCCGTGCGCGCCGAGCAGCCTGCCCACCAGGTCCAGCGCCTGGACGTGGTCGCCGAGCTGCTCCCACAGGGCGACGATCAGCAGATTGCCGACCGCGTGCTCGTGCAGGTCGCCCTTGGACTGGAACCGGTGCTGGATGACGCGGGACCACGTCTGGCCCCAGTCGTCGTCGCCGCACAGCGCCGCCAGGGCCTTGCGCAGGTCCCCGGGCGGCAGCACGCCGAGCTCCTCCCGGAGCCGGCCGCTGGACCCGCCGTCGTCGGCGACCGTGACCACGGCGGTCAGGTCACCGGTGATACGGCGCAGCGCGGCGAGGGACGCGGACAGGCCCATGCCGCCGCCGAGGGCCACGACCTTGGGCTGGGCGCCGCGTCTGCGGAGCGTACGGACGGACAGGGACCGCGTACGCCGACGGTACTGCTTCACTCGCGCCCCATGTCCCGGTGGACGACGACGGTCTCGACCCCTTCCGAGGCGAGCCGGGCGGCGAGCTTCTCGGACATGGCGACGGAGCGGTGCTTGCCGCCCGTGCAGCCGACGGCGATCGTCACGTACCGCTTGCCCTCGCGGCGGTAGCCGGCGGAGATCAGCTGGAGCAGCTCGGTGTACTGGTCCAGGAACTCCTTGGCGCCCGGCTGATTGAAGACGTACCCCGACACCTCCTCGTTGAGGCCGGTGAACGGGCGCAGCTCCGGCACCCAGTGCGGGTTGGGCAGGAAGCGGCAGTCCACGACCAGGTCGGCGTCGACGGGCAGGCCGTACTTGTAGCCGAACGACATGACGGTGGCCCGCAGCTCCGGCTCCTCGTCACCCGCGAACTGGGCGTCCATCTTGGCGCGCAGCTCATGGACGTTGAGGCTGGAGGTGTCGATCACCAGGTCGGCGTCGCCGCGCAGCTCGCGCAGCAGGTCGCGCTCGGCGGCGATGCCGTCGACGATCCGGCCGTCGCCCTGGAGCGGGTGCGGGCGGCGCACCGACTCGAAGCGGCGGACCAGGGCCTCGTCGGACGACTCCAGGAAGACGATCCGGCGAGTGACCTGCTTGGCGTCGAGGACCGCGAGCGACTCGCGGAGGCTCTCGAAGAACTGGCGGCCGCGCACGTCGACGACGACGGCGATGCGCGCCACATTGCCCTGGGAACGGGCGCCGAGCTCCACCATGGTGGGGATCAGCTCGGGCGGCAGGTTGTCGACGACGAACCAGCCGAGGTCCTCCAGGCACTTGGCTGCGGTGCTGCGACCGGCGCCGGACATGCCGGAGATGATCACCAGCTCGGGGATGGCCGCCTCGGCGGCCTCTCCGGCCTCGATCGTCGTGCCCGTACTCACGTGTGCTGCTCCGTCTTCTCGCGCTGTCGGCTCTTGTTCCGCCGTCGGGTGGTGCTCAATCATTTCCGGTTCCCCCGTCGTCGTCTTCCATGATCTCTCCTGTGGCCGTGTTCACGGCGGGGGCGGCCGGAGCCGCCTGGGCGAGGGCCACGGCCACGGCTTCGGCGGTCTTCCGGCCGAACCCCGGCACCTCGCAGATCTGCTCGATTGTCGCCTGCCGCAGCCGCTTCACCGAGCCGAAGTGCTTGATCAGCGCCTGCTTGCGGGTGTCGCCGAGGCCCGGGACCGCGTCCAGCGGGCTGGTCCGTATCCGCTTGTGACGCTTGGCGCGCTGGTAGCGGATGGCGAAGTCGTGTGCGGTGTCACGGACCCGCTGGAGGAGGTACAGCCCCTCGCTTGAGCGGGGCAGGACGACGGGGTCGTCGTCACCCGGCAGCCAGACCTCCTCCAGGCGCTTGGCGAGCCCGCAGACGGCGACGTCGTCGATGCCCAGCTCGTCGAGCGCGCGCTGGGCCGCGGCGACCTGCGGCTGCCCGCCGTCGACCACGACGAGCTGCGGCGGGTACGCGAACTTCTTCGGCCGGCCGTCGTCCTCCGGCAGCTCCGCCGGGACCTCACCGTCGGTCTCCTCCACGGCCCACTCGCCGGTCTTCTCCTTCTCCGCGAGGTACCGCCGGAAGCGGCGGGTGATCACCTCGTGCATGGAGCGGACGTCGTCCTGGCCCTCGCCGTGCCAGATCTGCGTGTCTCCGACACGACCCTTGATCTGGAAGCGGCGGTACTCGCTCTTGCGGGGCAGGCCGTCCTCGAAGACGACCATGGACGCGACGACGTCCTCGCCCTGGAGGTGGGAGATGTCGAAGCACTCGATGCGCAGCGGTGCCGTCTCCAGGTCCAGGGCCTCGGCGATCTCCTCCAGCGCGCGCGAGCGGGTGGTCAGGTCGCTGGCGCGCTTGGTCTTGTGCAGGACGAGGGCCTGCTGGGCGTTGCGGCCGACGGTCTCCATCAGCGCCTTCTTGTCACCGCGCTGCGGGATGCGCAGGGAGACGTTCGACCCACGGCGGGCGCCGAGCCACTGCGTGATCGCGTCCAGGTCCTCGGGGAGCGCCGGGACGAGGACCTCCTTGGGGACGGCGTCGCCGCTCTCCTCGCCGTACAGCTGCTGGAGCGCGTGCTCGACGAGGCCCGCCGTGTCGACGGCCTCCACCTTGTCGGTGACCCAGCCGCGCTGGCCGCGCACCCGGCCGCCGCGGACGTGGAAGATCTGCACGGCCGCCTCCAACTCGTCCTCGGCGACCGCGATCAGGTCCGCGTCGGTGGCGTCGGCGAGGACGACGGCGCTCTTCTCCATGGCCCGCCTGAGGGCCTCTATGTCGTCGCGGAGCCGGGCGGCCTTCTCGTACTCCATGTCCTCGGCCGCCAGCATCATGTCCTTCTCCAGCCGGCGGATGTACGTGCCGGTGCGGCCGGCCATGAAGTCGCAGAACTCCTCGGCCAGTTCCCGGTGCTCCTCCGGGTCGACCCGGCCCACGCACGGCGCGGAGCACTTGCCGATGTACCCGAGGAGGCAGGGCCGGCCGGTGCGCTCGGCGTTCTTGAACACCCCGGCCGAGCACGTCCGTACGGGGAAGACGCGCAGCAGCAGGTCCACCGTGTCGCGGATGGCCCAGGCGTGGCTGTACGGGCCGAAGTACCGGACGCCCTTCTTCTTCTGGCCGCGCATCACCTGCACACGCGGGAAGTCCTCATTGAGGGTGACGGCCAGATACGGATAGCTCTTGTCGTCGCGGTACTTGACGTTGAACCGCGGGTCGAACTCCTTGATCCACGAGTACTCCAGCTGGAGCGCCTCGACCTCGGTCGACACCACGGTCCACTCGACGGAGGCGGCCGTCGTGACCATGGTGCGCGTGCGCGGGTGCAGGCCCGCCAGGTCCTGGAAGTAGTTGGCGAGCCGCTGGCGCAGGGACTTCGCCTTCCCGACGTAGATCACCCTGCGGTGCTCGTCACGGAATTTGTAGACCCCCGGCGAGTCGGGGATCTGTCCCGGCTTGGGGCGGTAGCTGGAGGGGTCTGCCATGACTCACACCCTACTGGCGTCCACTGACACCACGAGTGTCCCCGAGGTGTCCGTGGAACGGCCGCGGAGCACCTCCGGTGGGGGTCGAAGGCACCCCGCGGCCTCTCCCCGCCGGGCGCCGGGTGGGGGCGGACGCCCCGGCGGGGGCGGGGCCCCGGCGCGGGCGGGCGCCGGGTGGGGCCGAGGCGGCTGGGGCACCGGCGGGAGCGGGGGCCCAGCGGGGCCCGGACCGGCTCGGGCACCGGCGGCTCGGAGCCCCGACAGCCCAAGAGCCCCGGCCGGAGCGGGCCCAGCGGGGCCGGGGCCCGGCAGCCGGGTCTCCCCGCTCAGGGCCCGGCGGGAGCGGGCCCCAACGGGGGGCCCGTGCCCACTAGGGCACCGACGGCCCGCAGACCCGGCGGCTCGGGCACCTGCGGGGGTTCGGAGCCCTGGCGAGGGGGGCGCCGGTGGCGCGGCACCGTGGGCTCGGGGCTCCGGCGGCTCGGGCCCCGCGGCCCGCGGCCCGGCGGGGCGGGGCTCAGTCGCGCCGGTGGCGGTGGAGCCTCCACGCGCCGGTGAGGGCGAGCGTCACGGCGCAGAGGGCGGCGGCTCCGGTGAGCGCCGACGGGAGGCCGGTACGGTCACCGGCGGCCGCGACGGCAGGGGCAGGCCGGGCGTCCGGCCGGGCGGCGGGGCCGGAGGCGGGCCCTCCGTACCCGCCGGCGGCGCCCTTCCGGGCGTACGCCGTGCCGGGGAGCTTGTCCCCGTACGCCGCCGCGACCCGCTCCCGGTAGGCGGCGAGCGTGGCGCCGCGCGCGCCCACCGCGCGTATCGCGTCCTCGTCCAGCGGGAGCACCCGGCTGCCCTTGTGGACGTACCAGGCGTCGATCTGCGGCTCGCGGAAGACCGTCCCGCCGGGCAGCCGGCGGGCGCCCTCCCTCGCGTACCGGATCTCGTCGTCACCGGTCGCGATGTTGACCACCTGCCAGCCGTTCGCACCCTGGCGGGCGGTCCAGACGGACGCCTTCTGCCCGTCCGAGGAGACCGCCCCGGCGGCGTGGAACTCGACGCGGGCCACCGGCGCCCCCGCTCTGCCCGCCACGAAGTCCGGCGACAGGACGCGTACGGGGACGGCCGGGCCCTCGATACGGGGGTGGGCGGCGGCCCGCGTCACGGCGCCGTCGCGGGCGAAGAACCGGGAGAGCGTGTCGAGGGTGGCGGGAGCGGTGACCGCCGCGCCCGGGGTGTCGGCGGCGGTCGCGGTGGGAGCGGGAAGCAGCAGCAGTGCGGGGGTGAGGGCGGCTGCTGCCAGGAGACGGCGTGGGGTCATGGCGCTCACGCCCCTGTCCGGTAGAGGGAGTGGGTCCAGGAGAAGGAGCCGTTGTCGACGTACCAGGCGTGCGACGCCCAGTTGTAGCGGTCGCTGGAGGGCCATGGATCGCCCCAGTACACCCAGCTGTTGGCGTCGTCGTACCCGTAGATCACGTGCATGTGTCCGCCGCCGCTCGACCACTGGATGCGGGTCTCGATGGGGCGGTTCGCGTTGATCTCGGTCTGGACGGTGGAGTAGCGCAGCCAGCCGTCGACGTACGAGCCCGGGCTGATGCCGGCCCAGCGCAGCCCGTTCTGTACGTTGCCGAGGGTGGCCTGCCAGTTGGGGCAGTCGGTGCCCTGCTGCCGGTTGAAGGCGGCGTTGCAGAACTGGTTCTGGGAGTAGGAGCGGCCGAACCAGGCGGCGATGGTGTTGCCGCCCGCGGCCCAGCACCAGTTGGTCTTCGCCTGCGCCTGCATGGTGATGTTCAGGCGTTTGGCGGCGAGCGTCGCCGTCGCCGAACGGTCCTCGGCGGTGGCGGCGTTCACCGGGAGGACGAGGACGGTGGTGGTGGCGGCGAGGAGCACCGCGAGGAAAGTCGGTTTGCGCATCGCGTTCCTCCGACTGGGGATGGGGGGAGGGAGGATCGCGTCCGGACGCTGCTGGGAGCATCAAGCGTTGTCGGGGGCAGGTCAACACGCTTCAATGCGGGGTGACACCGCGCTGTGAATGCCACTGGTTGACGAGTGAACGGCATCCCCGTGCCCACCAGCCCGCCCGTCACCACCTCGCCCGGAGTCGCACCGCCCCGTCGTGAACGTTCACTGAGGACTCCCATGGGACACACCGAGACCGATCTGACGCAGATCCTGCACACCGGCCCCTTCCACTTGGCGCTGCGCGCGGCGCTGGCGGTGCGCGGGCTGCCGCTCCAGCGGGTGCAGCACCATCTCGCGCATCGCGGCATCAAGGTGGGGGTGACCAGCCTCTGCTACTGGCAGCAGGGTGCCCGCCGCCCGCAGCGGCCGGAGTCGCTGAAGGCGGTGCGGGCCCTGGAGGAGCTGCTCCAGCTGCCCGGCGAGTCCCTGATCCGGCTGCTCGGCGATCCGGCCCCGGGCGGTGAGGGGACGGCGCGGCCGGCGGCCCGTTCGTACCGCTCGCTGGTGGGGGTGTCGGGCGCGGTGGAGCAGCTGATCGCGGAGCTGGAGGCGCCCGCGGACGGCGGGCTGCACACGGTGGGCCACCAGGAGCGGGTACGGGTGGGAGCGGGGCGGGAGCTGGTCGGCCGGGACTCGCAGCAGGTCGTGCGGGCCCACCGGGACGGCATCGACCGTTACCTGGCAATCCACCACGGGGACCCCGGCTGCGACCCGGAGCGGGTGGTGGTGCGGGCGGGCGAGAACTGTCGTACGGGGCGGGTGCGGTGGCACGGCGAGACGGGCGTCGTGGTCGCGGAGCTGCTGTTCGACGCGCGGCTGCGGGCGGGCGAGACGTACCTCTTCGGGTACGGCTTCGAGGACGGTACGGGCGGGGTGAGCGGCGAGTACGTGCGCGGGTTCAGCTTCGCGGGCGGGCAGTACGTCCTTCAGGTGCGGTTCCACGAGGACGCCCTGCCGGTACGGTGCCGGCGCTTCGCCCAGACGTCGGCGGGCGCACCGCGCGGTGCCCGCAGCGACCTGACGCTGAGCGGGCGGCACCGTACGGTCCACTTCGTCGAGCAGGGCGTCAGGCCCGGGATCCTGGGGATCGACTGGGACTGGGAGTGACCCCTGTGGTCCCCGGTGCTTACGCGTCGGGGCCGGCGATCAGCTTGCCGTCGGCCCCCACCTTGACCGGGACCTCGGGCAGGGCGGCGGTGGCCGGGCCCTTCAGCGCCTTTCCGGTGGTGACGTCGAAGCGGCTGCCGTGGCAGGGGCAGTTGCCCTCGGTGCCCTCGACCTTGTCGAACACGCAGCCCGCGTGGGTGCACTGGGCGCTGAACGCCCTGTACTGGCCCTTGGCGGGGCAGCTCACCACCAGGCGCTGCTCGCGGTAGAGCTTGGCGCCGCCGACCGGTACCTCGTCCGCCGCGCCCAGGTTCACGGGGGCGGTGGGGGTGGGCGGCTGCGCGTGGCCGAGCTTCGACTCGGTGGAGCAGGCGGCTGCCCCGAGCCCGGCGGCCCCGGCGAGGGTGGCGCCTTTCAGCACGGTACGGCGGGCGGGCGGCTGGCCGGGCATGGGGGCTCCACGGTGGGCTGGGGGTTCCGGTGACGGAAGCGACGATACCGGGGTAGATCGGCGGCCCCGCGCCCGGGTTGGGGGGCTGTCGTGGGCGGGGGTGATGGGTTACGTTCGGGCTCGTGATCGTCGCCGCCGGAGAGTCCCTGATCGACCTCGTACCCGAAGGGCCCGAGCCGCTGTCCGCCCTGGTCCCGCTGCGGGGCGGCGGCCCGTACAACACGGCGGTGGCGCTGGGCCGGCTCGGCGCCCAGGCCGGCTTCTGCTCGCGGATCTCCAGGGACGCGTACGGCGAGGCGCTGCTGGACGGGCTGCGGGCCGCGGGTGTCGCGACCGGCCTCGTACAGCGCGGTCCGGAGCCGACGACGCTGGCGGTGGCCTCGGTGGGGGCGGACGGTTCGGCGGGGTACTCCTTCTACGCGGACGGCACGGCCGACCGGCTCTTCGAGCCGCCGCAGCGGCTTCCGGAGGCGGTACGGGCCGTCGCCTTCGGGACGTGCTCGCTGGTCCTGGAGCCGGGCGCGAGCGCGTACGAGGCGCTGCTGCGGCGGGAGGCGGGGCGCGGGGTGCTGACCCTGCTGGACCCGAACATCCGGGCGGGTCTGATTCCGGACGCGGATGCCTACCGGGCGCGGTTCGCGGGCTGGCTGCCGTATGTGTCGCTGCTGAAGGTGTCCGAGGAGGACGCGCGGTGGCTGGGCGGTTCGCCCGAGGAGTGGCTGGCGAAGGGGCCGTCGGCGGTGGTGCTGACCCGGGGCGCGGAGGGGCTGACGGTGTTCACGGGCGACGTGACCGTGTCGGTGCCCGCGGTCCCGGTGACGGTCGCCGACACCATCGGTGCGGGCGACACGGTGAACGCGGCGCTCCTGCACGGCCTGGAGTCCCGCGCCCTGTCCACGCTGGACGCCTCCGCCTGGACGGACCTGCTCTCGTTCGCGGCCCGCGCGGCGGCGGTCACCTGCTCCCGGCCGGGCGCGGAGCCGCCGTACGCCGCGGAGCTGGTGACGGCCGACACCGTGCTGCCGCTGAACGGCGTCCCCGCGCTGATCTGTGCGCCCGACGGCCCGCCGCTGGCCGGCCGGCAGGCCGCGCTCGACCTGATCGGCGACGCCATGGGCCACGGCGCTGACCTGGTCGTCGTGCCGGTGGCCCGGCTCGGCGAGGACTTCTTCGCGCTCCGCTCGGGCCTGGCCGGCGAGGTCGTCCAGAAGTTCGCGGACTACCGCCTCCGGCTGGCGATCGTCGGGGACGTCTCCACCCACGTGGCGGCGAGCACGGCGCTGCGGGACTTCGTACGCGAAGCGAACCGCGGCACCCAGATCCGGTTCGCGGACACCATCCCCGCCCTGGCAGCTCGCCTGGCCGCCCGGGCCTAGGCCACACCGGTGCGCGGGCGCACGCCCCCTGGGCGGAGCGGCACGGCGGCCCGTCGGCGGGGCCACGCCCCGGGCGCGCCGGGCCCAACAGGACGATCGGCTCCGTCAGTCGCCGAGGTCGACCCGCCCGACCCCGTACCGGGACCCGGTGGACCCGGCGGCCCCGTGCCGGGACCGGATGGACCCGGTGGACCCGGCGGACCCGGTGGATGAACGGCGCCGCCCCGGGCGTGAACCCGGGGCGGTGCCGTGGCGAAGGCGGCCGGACAGCCGGCAGCCGTCCGGTCAGGGCTTGGCGGCCCGGGCCGTCTGCTTCTTCGGCTTCGTCGTCTTCGCCATGGCCGTCGTGCGGGCCGTGCCGTCCGCCGCCGCGACCGTCTTCTTGGCGGTGGTGCGCTTGCGCGCCGCCGGTACCGTCGCGGCCGCGTCACTGATGCGGTCCGCGCCGAGGATGTCCCGGAGGAACTTGCCGGTGTGGCTGGCCGGGACGCCCGCGACCTGCTCGGGCGTGCCCTCGGCGACGACCAGGCCGCCGCCGCTGCCGCCTTCGGGGCCCATGTCCACGACCCAGTCGGCCACCTTGATGACGTCCAGGTTGTGCTCGATCACGATCACCGAGTTGCCCTTGTCGACCAGGTCGGAAAGAACCTTGATCAGCTTCGAGATGTCCTCGAAGTGCAGACCGGTGGTCGGCTCGTCCAGGACGTACACCGTGCGGCCCGTGGAGCGCTTCTGGAGCTCGGACGCCAGCTTCACGCGCTGCGCCTCGCCGCCGGACAGCGTCGGCGCGGGCTGGCCGAGCCGGACGTACCCGAGGCCGACCTCGGTGAGGGTGCGCAGGTGGCGCGCGATGGTCGGGACGGCCTCGAAGAACTCCAGGGCCTCCTCGATCGGCATGTCCAGGACCTCGGCGATGGACTTGCCCTTGTAGTGGACGTCCAGGGTCTCCCGGTTGTAGCGCGCCCCGTGGCAGACCTCGCACGGGACGTACACGTCCGGCAGGAAGTTCATCTCGATCTTGATGGTGCCGTCACCGGCGCAGTTCTCGCAGCGGCCGCCCTTGACGTTGAAGGAGAACCGGCCCGGCAAGTAGCCCCGGACCTTCGCCTCCATCGTCTCGGCGAACAGCTTGCGGACGTGGTCGAAGACACCGGTGTACGTCGCCGGGTTGGAGCGCGGCGTGCGGCCGATGGGCGACTGGTCGACGTGGACGACCTTGTCGACCAGGTCGTCGCCGTCCACGCGCGTGTGCCGCCCGGGCACGGACTTGGCGCCGTTGAGCTCGCGCGCCAGGTGGGTGTACAGGATGTCGTTGACCAGCGTCGACTTGCCGGAGCCGGACACACCGGTGACGGCCGTGAGGACGCCGAGCGGGAAGGAGACGTCGATGTCCCGCAGGTTGTTCTCACGGGCGCCGTGCACGGTGAGCCGGCGCGACGGGTCCGCCGGTCGGCGGATGTCCGGCGTCGGGATGGACCGCTTCCCGGCCAGGTACTGCCCGGTCACGGAGTCCTTGTTGGCCAGCAGCTGCTTCAAGGGGCCCGAGTGCACGACCTTGCCGCCGTGCTCGCCCGCGCCCGGGCCGATGTCGACGACCCAGTCGGCCACCTTGATGGTGTCCTCGTCGTGCTCGACGACGATGAGCGTGTTGCCCATGTCGCGCAGCCGTACCAGGGTCTCGATGAGCCGGTGGTTGTCGCGCTGGTGCAGGCCGATGGACGGCTCGTCCAGCACGTACAGCACGCCCACCAGGCCGGAGCCGATCTGGGTGGCGAGCCGGATGCGCTGGGCCTCCCCGCCGGAGAGCGTGCCTGCCGCGCGGTTCAGCGACAGGTAGTCCAGGCCGACGTCGACCAGGAAGCGCAGCCGCTCGTTGACCTCCTTGAGCACCCGCTCGGCGATCTTCTTGTCACGGGCGTTCAGCGTGAGCTGCCGCAGGAAGTCGGCGCAGTCGCTGATGGACATCGCGGAGACCTCGGCGATGGACTTCTCCATGACCGTGACCGCGAGGACGATCGGCTTCAGGCGCGTGCCCTCACAGGTGGGGCAGGGCACCTCGCGCATATAGCCCTCGAAGCGCTCGCGGCTGGAGTCGCTCTCGGCCTCGCTGTGCCGCCGCTTGACGAAGGAGACGGCGCCTTCGAAGGCGGGCGTGGTGTACGCCCGCTCCCTGCCGTAACGGTTGCGGTAGCGGACCTCGACCTGGGTCTTGTGCCCGTACAGCAGCGCCTTCTTGGCGCGGGCGGGCAGCCCGGCCCAGGGGATGTCGGTGCGGAAGCCGAGGGCCTGGGAGAGCCCGCCGATCAGCCGCCCGAAGTACTCCTTGGTGTGGCCGTGCGACCACGGGTGGATGGCGCCCTCGTCGAGGGAGCGCTCCTCGTCGGGGACGACCAGCTCCGGGTCGACCTCCATGCGCGTGCCGATGCCGGTGCACTCCGGGCAGGCGCCGAAGGGCGAGTTGAAGGAGAAGGAGCGGGGCTCCAGCTCCTCGAAGGACAGGTCGTCGTACGGGCAGTACAGGTGCTCCGAGTACATCCGCTCGCGCTCGGGGTCGTCCTCGGGGAGGTCGACGAAGTCGAGCACGATCATGCCGCCGGACAGGCCCAGCGCGGTCTCGACGGAGTCGGTCAGCCGCCGCTTGGCGCTCTCCTTGACCGTGAGGCGGTCGACGACCACCTCGATGGTGTGCTTCTCCTGCTTCTTCAGCGTGGGCGGCTCGGCGAGCTGGATGGTCGTGCCGTCCACCCGTGCCCGGCTGTAGCCCTTGGTCTGGAGGTCGGCGAAGAGGTCGACGAACTCGCCCTTGCGCTCGCGCACCAGCGGCGACAGGACCTGGAAGCGGCTGCCCTCGGGCAGCTCCAGCACCTTGTCGACGATGGCCTGCGGCGACTGGCGCGAGATGGGCCGGCGGCACTCGGGGCAGTGCGGCTTGCCGATGCGCGCGAACAGCAGGCGCAGGTAGTCGTAGACCTCGGTGATGGTGCCGACCGTGGAGCGCGGGTTGCGCGAGGTCGACTTCTGGTCGATCGAGACGGCCGGGGAGAGGCCCTCGATGAAGTCGACGTCCGGCTTGTCCATCTGGCCGAGGAACTGCCGGGCGTAGGAGGAGAGCGACTCGACGTACCGGCGCTGCCCCTCGGCGAAGATCGTGTCGAACGCGAGGGAGGACTTGCCCGACCCCGAGAGCCCGGTGAAGACGATGAGGGAGTCGCGCGGGAGGTCGAGCGAGACGTTCTTCAGATTGTGCTCGCGCGCGCCACGGACGATGAGACGGTCGGCCACGCCGGTCCGCACCTTTCTTGAGAGAAGCGGGGGCACAGCCCCCGTCCCAGACTGTTCAAGCCTACGGGGGGCCGCCAAATGGATGGATGCCTGACTTTCAAGGATGCCTCCACCGAGCGTATAGCACGTGCATTCGATTTCCGGCCGCTCTTCGCCACCTTCACCCGATCGTGTGGCGGCGCTAGGGTCAGCAGCATGATCGACCATGTGCATGACCTGGCCTCTGTACGTGAGGCGACCGACCGGCTGCTCACCGCAGCCGCCAAACTCGACGACGCCGCCGCGCCGTCCCGGCTCCCGGGCTGGACGAGGGGCCACGTCCTGGCCCACCTCTCACGTAACGCCGACGCCCTCGTGAATGTTCTCCAGGGCCGCCCGATGTACGTCAGCGCCGAGGCGCGCGACGCCGACATCGAGCGCGACGCCCACCGCCCCCTGGCCGTCCAGCTCGACGACGTACGCGAGAGCGCCGCCCGCTTCCAGGCGGAGGGCGAGGTGCCGGCCGACTGGGACCGCAGGGTGGAACTGCGCAACGGGGTGACGGACCGGGCCGTACGGCTGCCCTTCCGCCGCCTCGTCGAGGTGGAGCTGCACCACGTGGACCTGGGCATCGGCTACGAGCTGGAGGACCTGCCGCAGGAGTTCACTGAGCGCGAGATCGACTTCCTGGCCGAGCGCTTCTCCGGCCACCCCACCGTACCTCCGACCCGCCTGGTGGCCTCCGGCAAGGAGTGGCGCACAGGCGGCGGCGAGGGCGCCGGGGTGACCGTCTCCGGCCCGGCGGCGGACCTGCTCGGCTGGCTCGCGGGGCGCCGCGACGGCGCGGCCCTGGAGGTCACGGGTGACGCCCTTCCCGTACTGCCCCCGCTATAGGCTGGATTCATGACGTACAGCGGAGCGGTGAAGGTCGGCGGGCCCGCCGATGTGCACGAGCTGTCGGACCTGATGATCTCCAAGGTCGCGGTCGGGCCGATGGACAACAACGCGTATCTGCTGCGCTGCCGCGCCACCGATGAGCAGCTGCTGATCGACGCGGCGAGCGAGCCCGCCACACTGCTCCGGCTGATCGGTGACGACGGCATCGCGTCCGTCGTCACCACCCACCGCCACCACGACCACTGGGGGGCGCTGGCCGAGGTCGTGGCGGCCACCGGCGCCCGTACGTACGCCGGGAAGTACGACGCCGAGGGCATCGACGTCGTGACGGACGTCCCCGTCGAGGACGGGGACACGATCCGGGTCGGCCGGGTGGAGCTCACCGCCCGCCGGATGGTGGGGCACACGCCCGGCTCCATCGCGCTCATCTACGACGACCCGCGCGGTCACCCGCACGTCTTCACCGGCGACTGCCTCTTCCCCGGCGGCGTGGGCAACACCTGGGGTGATCCCGACGCCTTCGCGAGCCTGATCCTCGACGTCGAGACGAAGCTGTTCGACGTGCTGCCGGACGAGACCTGGATCTACCCGGGTCACGGCAAGGACACCACGCTGGGTGAGGAGCGCCCGAGGCTCCCGGCGTGGCGCGAGCGCGGCTGGTAGACGCTCCCGTGCGCCTCCCCCGCGCCCCGTAACCCGGGGCCGTGGTGGGTAGTTGGCGCGACATGCGCCAGAGTCATACTCCCCGTACGCCGTCGACTCCCCCTACGCCGTCGACGACGCCGACGCCGCGTACGCCCTCCATGGTGCGGCTCGCCGCCGCCTCGCTCGCCGGCACCGCCATCGAGTTCTACGACTTCTTCGTCTACGGGACCGCCGCTGCGCTGGTCCTGGGACCGCTGTTCTTTCCGACCTTCTCGCCGGTCGCCGGCACTCTGGCGGCTTTCGGTACGTTCGCGATCGGCTTCATTTCGCGTCCGCTCGGTTCTGCGCTCTTCGGGCACATCGGCGACCGGTACGGACGGCGTCCGGTGATGCTCGCTTCCCTGGTACTGACCGGCGCGGCGACCGTCGCGGTGGGGTGCGTACCGTCGTACGCGACGCTCGGCGTGGCCGCTCCGGTGCTGCTGCTGGTGCTGCGGTTCCTCCAGGGGCTGGGGCTCGGCGGGGAGTGGGGCGGGGCCGTGCTGCTGACGGCGGAGCACGCGCCGGAGCGGCGGCGCGCGCTGTGGGCGAGCTTTCCGCAGATCGGTCCCTCGGTCGGCTTCCTGCTGGCGAACGGGGTGATGCTGGCGCTGTCGGCGGGGCTGAGCGACGCCCAGTTCCGGGAGTGGGGCTGGCGGGTGCCGTTCTGGGCTGCGGGGCTGCTGGCGGCCGGCGGGCTGCTGCTGCGTACGTCCCTGGCGGAGACGCCCCAGTTCCGCGAGCTGGCCGAGACCGGCAAGCGGGCGAGCGCCCCGCTGGTGGAGGTGGCACGCGGGCACTGGCGCCTGGTGCTGCTGACGGCCGGGGCGCTGGCCGTCGGGTACGCGATCTTCTACGCGGTGTCCACGTGGGCCCTGTCGTACGGCACCGAGCGGCTCGGTGTGAGCCGTACGGTGATGCTCGTCTGCATCATGGCGGCGGTGGCGATCAAGGGGGTGACCACGCCGTTCGCCGCGATGCTGGGTGACCGCTATGGGCGGCGTCCGATGTGCCTGGCCGGCTGCGCGGCCTCCGCGCTGTGGATGTTCCCCATGGTGGGCCTGCTGCACACGGCCCAGCCGCTGCTGATGTTCCTGGGGTTCACGGGGGCCATGCTGGCCTTCATCACCACGTTCGCGGTGGTCGCCGCGTATCTGCCGGAGCTGTACGAGCCGAGGGTGCGCTGCACCGGCGCGGCCGTCGGCTACAACCTGGCGGGCGTCCTCGGCGGAGCTCTGACCCCGATCGTGGCGACAGCCGCCGCCGGCGGTTCCGGGCCGCCCTGGGGCGTGGCGGCGTACCTGACGGGGATCGCCCTGTTCAGCCTCGGCTGCTTCGCCCTGCTGCCCGAGACGCTGCCCAAGCCGGTGGCGGAGCCGGCCATGGAGTCGGCGGCCGCGTGAGGCGATCGGGGGCCTGCCCCGCGTGAGCGGGGGCAGCCGCCGTCCGAAGCGGCACCGGCCGGTGCGGGTCGCGATGCGAACCCGTACCGGCCGGTGCCGTGCTTGCGCCTCGTGCGGCTTGTGACTCGTGCGGTCAGGCCCCGACGCTGTCCTTCGGCGCCTTCTCGGACCCATCGGACCCATCGGCCGCCTCGCGCTCCGCCTGCTTCTTGGAGGCGATCAGGCTGGTGATCGTGGTGATGACCAGGACGCCGCAGATGACCGCGAGCGAGAAGGGGATGGAGATCTCCGGCACGTGCACGCCGGACTCGTGCAGGGCGTGCAGCACCAGCTTCACACCGATGAAACCCAGGATCACCGACAGGCCGTAGCTCAGGTGGACCAGCTTCTTCAGCAGGCCACCGATGAGGAAGTACAGCTGCCGCAGACCCATCAGGGCGAAGGCGTTGGCGGTGAAGACGATGTACGGGTCCTGGGTCAGACCGAAGATCGCGGGGATGGAGTCCAGCGCGAACAGCACGTCCGTGGTGCCGATGGCGAGCATGACGACCATCAGCGGGGTCAGCACGCGCTTGCCGTTGTTGCGGATGAAGAGCTTGGTGCCGTGGTACTTGTCGGCGACACCGAAGCGGTTCTCGATGGACTTGAGGAGGCGGTTCTCCTCGAACTCCTCTTCCGGCTCGTCGGCACGCGCCTCCTGGACGAGCTTCCAGGCGGTGTAGATCAGGAACGCGCCGAAGATGTAGAAGACCCACGAGAAGCTGGCGATGATCGCGGCGCCGGCGGCGATGAATATCGCGCGGAGCACGAGGGCCACCAGAACACCGATCAGCAGCACCCGCTGCTGGAGGTGGGTCGGCACCGAGAACTTCGCCATGATCAGGACGAAGACGAAGAGGTTGTCGACGCTCAGCGACTTCTCGGTGATGTAACCGGCGAAGAACTCGCCGGACGCCTGGCTCTCGCCGAAGAACAGCAGGCCCAGGCCGAACAGTGCGGCGAGGACGATCCAAACGACCGTCCAAGTTCCGGCTTCCTTGATCGACACATCATGGGGCTTGCGCCCGATGAAGAAGTCGACCGCGATCAGGGCGGACAGACCGAGAATGGTCGCCACCCACAGGCTCATTGAAACGTCCACTGCGCCTCCGGCGTCGTACGGCTACTGATCAGCGTCGTCGCTGCCGGAGGTCTCTTCCACCCGGGTGGCCCGGCGTCCATCACCGGTCACACCACGGGCCGGCGCCCCGGGACCGGTCTTACGTCCGACCGTCCGTACTGACGGGCACGCCGCGCATGGGAGTACTCCCCTCCGCACCAAGAACGTTACCCCAAAGACCAAAGAAAGGTAAAGAGAAAAGTAAAAGGCGCCCCAAGTCCGCAGGTCAGCGCCGCCAGTTGGTACGGGCTTCAGCCACCTGCGACAGGACCTGGCGCAGGATCCCACTCCCCTCGGGCAGCCGGGGCGGCTCGTACGTCCAGGCGTGTCCCACCCACGGGTCGGCGAGGTGGTCGTCCGGGACCGGCGTCAGACGCAGCAGCGACCGCCACAGAGGGTCGAGCACCGGCCCGTAGGCACTGGCGTCCTCCCGGTCGGCGATCAGCAGCAGGTGGACGCCGACCGCCGGGCCCTCGTCCGCCAGGTAGCGCAGCTGGGTGACGGCACGATCGTCGAAGCCGTGCGGGAAGTCGTTGACGATCAGCAACTGGTCGGCGGTGTCCAGGTCCGGCGGGAGCGCGTCGGTCGCGCCGCCGCTGACGGCCATCCGTACCAGCTCCACGCGCTGGGTGAGAGCGCCCAGGACGGCGGCCACTCCCCCGGCCCCGGCCGCCGGCGGTGCGGCGAGCACCCCGGAATCGGCCAGCGGGGCGAACGAGGCGGCCGCCGAGCCCGCCGGGTCGATGACATGGACGGCGTACTCGCCCACCGGGTGGACCGCGAGCAGCCGCGCCGCGTGCAGGACGGCCGTGTCCACGGCGAGCCGGCGCAGCTCCCCGTCGTCCATGAAGGCGGCGGCCTCGGAACCGGAACGGCCGCTGTCCACCCACAGGCCCCGCTCCAGCGGCAGCCGCACCAGCATCGGGATGCGCAGCTCGGGGCGCTCGGGCAGGTGGAGATCGCCGAGGCGCAGCGCCATGGGGCCCTCGGCGGGGGCGCGGTAGCCGTGCCACACCGGGCTCTCCCAGCCCGCGTAGGCGGCCGGAAGGGCGGGCTCGACGACCTCCGCCTCGGCGGTGAGCTGTGCGAGGTCCCGGTCGAGCGCCTCGCGGGCGCGGGCCGTCAGCTCGTCGCACCTGGCACGGGCCGCCGCGCGGGCGGCGTCGCCGGCGGAGCCGATCCGGCTGCGCGGGTCGGACAGGACGCGGTCGAGCTCCTGGTCCATGCGGGACTCGGCGAAGTCGACGGCGCTGCGGTACGCGGCGGTGGTGCGGGCCAGGTCCTCGAACATGCCCCAGACCTGGTTGTACAGGCGCTCGTCCATGGACCAGCCGCTGGCATCGCCGGCGACCGGCGGGGCGGGCTGCCCTGGGGGCGCGGGTGCGGATACGGGCCGGTTGGTGGCGGCGTCCGGGGGCGGCGGGGCGGTGGTCTCACGGCGCGGGTGGGCGTAGCTGATGGGCCCGGTCGGGGCGGCGGCGGGCACGGCCGGGTGGGACGGGCCGGTGGTGGAGGTAGGGGTGGTGTCGCCGGGTGCGCCGGATGCGGTCAGCGAGGCCCCGCGCCTGGCGCGGTCGCCGTCGGCGGTACGGGGCGGGGGCGCGGAGACCGACCGTGTCACGCCGTTCGCGACCGCTTCCTGGATGGTGTCCGCGAGCTCGGCGGCCCGGTCCAGACCCTGGTCGGCGAGCATCGCGGTGAGCCCGCCCGCGTACCCCTGGCCGACGGCGCGCATCTTCCAGACGCCCTGGCGGCGGTACAGCTCCAGGGCGACCACGGCGGACTCCGTGTCCAGGCCCGTGATGGTGAAACTGGCGACCTCGGTGCCGTCGAGGGCGGTGACCGCGGCGAACGGCGCGGCGACGGCGCCGAACCGCGCCGGGCCGCCGGCGCCATGGGGCAGGGCGAGGAGCACCGTCACCCGGTGCACCTCCCCGGGCAGGGCGTCGAGGTCGACGGCGAGCCGGTGGTCGGCGGCCGCCTGCCGGGACACTTCGAGGCCGGGCAGCGCGGGCGAGCCGGGGTGGACGATCGACTGGGCGCCTGCCACCGTGCCGTTCTCGTCGCCGAGCGTGGCCCCGGCGATGACCGGCGCGCCGGCCGACACCCGGATCTCGAGTCGGGTGTGGGGCAAGGGATGGTTCTGCCCCCGGACCAGCTCGGCCGTCATGCCTGTGTCCCCTCGGTGCTGCGGTGCCTCGGTGTGAACCGCAGCTCCCGGCGGCCTGGCCTCCGGGAGCTGCGATGTGTGTACGGGTGGTGCCGTGCGCCTACAGGTGCGGCAGGATCGACGGCATCAGGTCCTGGAACGTACGGCCGTTGGCCGGGTTGCCCAGGGCCGTCATCTGCCAGCCGGAACCGGCCCGGTGCACCTTGGCCATGATCTGCGCGGTGTACTGGCCGCCGCCGTCCAGGGTGTAGCGCGCCAGCTCCTGGCCGTTCGTCTCGTCGACGATGCGGCAGAAGGCGTTCTGGACCTCCTGGAACGTCTGGCCGGTGAAGGAGTTCACCGTGAAGACGATCTGGTCGATGTGGACCGGGACGCGCTGCAGGTCGACGAGGATCGCCTCGTCGTCGCCGCCCTGTCCCGCGCCGCCCACCAGGTTGTCACCGGTGTGGCGGACGGAGCCGTCGTCGCTGACCAGGTGGCGGAAGAAGACCACGTCCACGGGCTGCTTCTCGGCGAAGAGCACCGCCGAGGCGTCGAGGTCGACCTCACGGGTGCGCGAGCCGAACAGACCGCGACGCGGCGCCGCCTGCCATCCGAGCCCCATCCGCACCGCGGTGAGAGTACCCCCGTCGCTCTTCTGCAGGTTGATGGCCTGGCCCTTGGTCATATTGACCGTCACGCGCTGTCCCCTCTCGTTGCGTACCCCCGCGACCGTCTGAAGAGTGCGGTTGACCAGCACCCTACGCAGGGCCCCGACACGGCATCAGGCCAGGCCCTCTTTTGTGGCGGTGTTGCAACACACCGGCTGCGGCGGCGTCAGGCGATGCCCGCCTCCTTCATCTGCCGCAGCTCCTTCTTCAGCTCGCTGACCTCGTCACGCAACCGTGCCGCCACCTCGAACTGCAGCTCGGCCGCCGCCGCCCGCATCCGCTCGGTCATCTCCTCGATGATTCCGGCCAGTTCGGCCGCCGGACGGTCGCTGACCAGCGCGCCCTTTCCGCCGGCCTTGCCGGCCCTGGCGCCTGCCGTGCCGCCGCCATGCGCCGACTTGGAGCCCAGCGAGGGGACGGGGGCCTTGGCGCCCTTGCCGTCCTTGGACTGGCGGTAGCCGGTGCCGAGCAGCTGCTCGGTGTCGACCTCCTCGCGCGCGATGGTCGCGACGATGTCGTTGATCTTCTTGCGCAGCGGCTGCGGGTCGATGCCGTTGGCCTTGTTGTACGCGACCTGCTTCTCGCGCCGGCGGTTGGTCTCGTCGATGGCCTTCGCCATGGCCGGGGTGATGGTGTCCGCGTACATGTGGACCTGGCCGGAGACGTTGCGCGCCGCGCGCCCGATGGTCTGGATCAGCGATGTGCCGGAACGGAGGAAGCCCTGCTTGTCCGCGTCCAGGATGGCCACGAGGGAGACCTCGGGGAGGTCGAGGCCCTCACGGAGCAGGTTGATGCCGACCAGGACGTCGTACTCGCCGGAGCGCAGTTCTCGCAGCAGCTCCACCCGGCGCAGGGTGTCGACGTCGCTGTGCAGATAGCGGACCTGGATGCCCAGCTCCAGGAAGTAGTCGGTGAGGTCCTCGGCCATCTTCTTGGTGAGGGTGGTGACCAGGACCCGCTCGTCCCGTTCGGTACGGAGGCGGATCTCGTGGACCAGGTCGTCGATCTGGCCCTCGGTGGGCTTGACGACGACCTCGGGGTCGACGAGCCCGGTGGGGCGGATGATCTGCTCGACGAAGCCGTCGGACCGGGAGAGCTCGTACTGTCCGGGCGTCGCCGACAGGTAGACGGTCTGGCCGATCCGCTCCTGGAACTCCTCCCACTTCAGCGGCCGGTTGTCGAGCGCGGACGGCAGCCGGAAGCCGTGGTCGACGAGGGTGCGCTTGCGGGAGGCGTCGCCCTCGTACATGGCGCCGATCTGCGGCACGGTGACATGGGACTCGTCGATGACGAGCAGGAAGTCCTCGGGGAAGTAGTCGAGGAGGGTGTTGGGCGGTGAGCCGGGCTCGCGGTCGTCGAAGTGCATCGAGTAGTTCTCGATGCCGGAGCAGGACCCGATCTGGCGCATCATCTCGATGTCGTACGTGGTGCGCATCCGCAGCCGCTGTGCCTCCAGCAGCTTGCCCTGCTTCTCCAGCTCGGCCAGGCGCTCCTCGAGCTCGCGCTCGATGCCGTTGACCGCCTTCTCCATGCGCTCGGGCCCCGCCACGTAGTGGCTGGCCGGGAAGACGTAGAGCTCCTGGTCGTCGCTGATGACCTCGCCCGTGAGCGGGTGGAGCGTGGACAGCGCCTCGATCTCGTCGCCGAACATCTCGATCCGGACGGCCAGCTCCTCGTAGACCGGGAAGATCTCGATGGTGTCGCCGCGCACGCGGAAGGTGCCGCGGGCGAAGGCCAGGTCGTTGCGGGTGTACTGGATGTCGACGAAGCGGCGCAGCAGCTGGTCCCGGTCGATCTCCTCGCCGACCTTGAGGGGGACCATCCGGTCGACGTACTCCTGTGGCGTACCGAGGCCGTAGATGCAGGAGACGGAGGCGACCACGACGACGTCCCGTCGGGTGAGCAGCGAGTTCGTGGCGGAGTGGCGCAGCCGCTCGACCTCCTCGTTGATCGAGGAGTCCTTCTCGATGTAGGTGTCCGACTGGGGGACGTACGCCTCGGGCTGGTAGTAGTCGTAGTACGAGACGAAGTACTCGACCGCGTTGTTCGGCAGGAGCTCGCGGAACTCGTTGGCCAGCTGGGCGGCCAGCGTCTTGTTCGGCGCCATCACGAGGGTGGGGCGCTGAAGCTTCTCGATCATCCAGGCCGTCGTCGCCGACTTGCCGGTGCCGGTCGCGCCGAGCAGGACGACGTCCTTCTCGCCTGCGCGGATGCGCCGGTCCAGGTCGGCGATGGCCGCCGGCTGGTCGCCGCTGGGCTGGTAGGGGCTGACGACCTCGAAGGGCGCCACCGAGCGTTCGATCTTGGAAACGGGCCGCATGCAACCACCGTACGACCCGGCACTGACAGTCGGGGACCGAGCGAGGTCATCGGAGGTCGTCAGCGGTCGCCGGTGCGCTCGCGGCGGCGCGGACGGCGGGCCGGCGACCGGACGGCGGGCTCGTCGTAGAAGTGGCTCTGCCACTGGACCGGTGCACCGGGGCGGCGGAGAGACCGGCCGGGGGCCGCGAGCACGGCCCGCTGCCCGTCGCGGTCGCCGCCCGTCACCAGCAGCGGGTCGAACATCACCACGACGCCGGCGAGCAGCAGGAACACCGCCGGGCCCACCAGCATGGGGCCGAGCAGCGAGGTCGTGGTGTCGCCGTCGCCCGCCGTGAGGCCGTCGCCGTGCAGGTGGACGCGTACCGCGGCCATGCCCGTGTAGTGCATCCCGGTGACCGCGACGCCCATGCCCAGGCCGGCACCGAGGCTGGGCAGGAACCCGTGGATCGAGACCGCCGCCCACAGCGCCGAGGTCGCCGCCACGACCGCGATCACGACGGAGAGGGCGACGGTGAGGGTCTCGTACTGGAGCCGGCCCGGCAGGCGCATTCCGGCCATGCCGAGGTAGTGCATGGTGGCGATGCCGAGGCCCGTGATGGTGCCGCCGGTGACCAGGGCCATCGCGGTGGCACCCCGGTATCCGACGATGAAGATCCCGATGCCGACCATCACGATCGCCACGGCGAGGCTGGCGAAGGTGATGGCCGGGTCGTAGCCGACCGGCGCCTCCTGGACCGTGAACCCCATCATCGCGATGAAGTGCATGGTCCATATGCCCGAGCCGATGGAGGTGGCGCCGAGGGCGAGCCAGCCGGGTTTGAAGGTGCCGTGCTCGCGAAGGGACCTGGTGGTGCAGCGCAGTCCCAGGGCGCCTCCCAGGCACGCCATGAGAAAAGCGGCCACGGGTGTGACAAGGCCGTAGCTGAAACCGTCGACTGTGCCCTGCATGCCCGTATGCCCTTCGCTCCTTGTGCCCCGCCGTCCGGAAACCCCGTGCCCGTGCCGTGGCGCCGTGGTGCCATGTGTACCCGCTGGTACGGGGGCGAGGCTATGGCGCATCCAGGACCGAACAAACATTGCCGGGGGATTCGTCGACAGAGGAGCTCCCGGCGCGGTGGGCCGGGGCCGGTCCGTTCACGTTCCGGCCATCCTTCGCCTGTTCGCCGTTGACCGTCGACTGCCAGTCTCGGGGCCGTCCGCGATCCCCCGACCCGAGGAGCTCACGTGTCCCTACGGCCCGCACTGGCCACCGCCACCGCGCTCGCCGCGGCCGGCACCCTGCTGCTGCCCGCCACCGCGTCCGCGTCCGCGACCACGACCGGGGCTGGGGCTGGGGCTGGGGCTGGGGCTGGGGCTGGGGGCGACCAGCCGCTCGTCATCGCACACCGCGGCGCCTCCGCGTACGCGCCCGAGAACACCCTGGCCGCGATCGATCTCGCCCGTGACATGGGCTTCACGTGGGTGGAGAACGACGTCCAGCGCACCAGGGACGGCGAGCTGGTCGTCCTGCACGACGACAGCCTGGCCCGCACCACCGATGTGGAGCAGCGCTTTCCCGGGCGTGCTCCGTGGAAGGTCAAGGACTTCACGGCCGCGGAGATCGCCACGCTGGACGCCGGCAGCTGGTTCGGCGAGAAGTGGGCGGGTGCGCGGGTGCCGACGCTGGAGCAGTACCTCAACCGCGTGGACCGCAACCACCAGAAGCTGCTGCTGGAGATCAAGAAGCCCGAGCTGTACCCCGGGATCGAGAACGACACCCTGCGCGTCCTGGGCGAGGAGGGCTGGCTGGACCGCCCGCACGTCGCCGGCCGGCTGGTCATCCAGAGCTTCGGCGCCGCGAGCGTGAGGGCCGTGCACCAGCAGCGGCCCGACATCACCACCGGCTTCCTCGGTACGCCCGCGATCGCCGATCTGCCGTCCTACGCGGCCTTCACCGATCAGATCAATCCGGCGCACACCACGCTCACCGCCGGTTACGTCGCCGCGGTGCACCGGCTGAAGGGCGCGCACGGCAAGCCGCTGCGGGTCAACACGTGGACAGTCAACGACGCCGCGGGGGCGGAGCGGGCGGACGGTTTCGGGGTGGACGGCATCATCACCAACAACCCGGACGTCGTGCGGGACGCGGTGCGCTGACCCGGACGCGGTGCGCTGACCTGCGGCGATCCTCGTCCGGGCCGCCTTGTCAGTGGTCGGTCGTACGGTGGTCGGCATGGACAGCAACGGGCAGTTCGTGGAGTGGGCCGTCGTCGGCAGCGACATCGGCCCGCTGCTGCTCGCCGCGACGGGCGAGGGGCTGGTGAGCGTGGTGTTCCACGCCGACGACGCGGTGCGCGACCGGGCGTTGAAGCGGCTGGAGGGGCAGCTCGGCGCGGAGCTGGTGGAGAGCGCGTCGGGGCGGCTGGCCGAGCCGATACGCAGGCTGGAGGCGTATTTCGCGGGCGGGCTGGGCGAGTTCGGGCTGCGGCTGGACTGGTCGCTGACGGCCGGGTTCAACCGGCAGGTGCTGCGCGAGCTGGCCACCGGTGTGCCGTACGGAACGGTCGTCGGCTACGGGGAGCTGGCCGGCCGGGTGGGGCAGCCGGGGGCGGCGCAGGCGGTCGGTGCGGCGATGGGCGCCAATCCGCTGCCTGTGGTGGTGCCGTGCCATCGGGTGGTGGAGAGCGACGGGGGAATCGGCGGGTTCGGCGGAGGGCTGGAGACCAAGCGCCGGCTGCTGGCTCTGGAGGGGGTGCTGCCGCAGCCACTGTTCTGATCCTGTAGGGGTGGCAGACTGCCGCGGTGACTACCGACTCCGACATACCCGATGCCTCCGCGCCGGTGGAGCCGTCCGCTTCGAAGTCCGGCTCCGACTCCGGCTCGCAGTCCGGCTCCATGGCTGTCGTGACCGCCGAACTGCCCGCCCTGCGGCGGCGGATCTCAGCCGTCCTCGTCGCCAGCCAGATCCTGGGAGGGCTGGGGGTGGCGACCGGGATCGCCCTCGCCTCCGTCCTGGCCCAGGAGGTGAGCGGGACGGACGCGCTGTCGGGGCTGGCTCCGACCGCCACCGTGGCCGGGACGGCGCTGCTGTCCATGCCGCTGGCCGCGCTGATGACGGCGCGCGGGCGGCGACCCGGGCTGGTCCTGGCGTATGCGATCGGGGCGGCCGGAGCTGGTGTCGTGGTGCTGGCCGCGGTCCTCGGGAACTTCCCGCTGCTGCTGGCCGGCATGGCGGGGTTCGGTGCAGGGTCGTCGGCCAATCTCCAGGCCCGGTTCGCGGCGGCGGACCTGGCGGAGCCGGAGCGGCGCGGGCGGGCCATCTCCACCGTGGTCTGGGCGACGACGATCGGGGCGGTGCTGGGCCCGAACATCGCCGCGCCCGCCGGACGGAGCGTGTCCGGGCTCGGGATACCGCCGGCGGCCGGACCGTTCCTGTGGGCAGCTGGGGTCTTCCTGTTGTCGGCGGCGCTGGTCGCGGTCCTGTTGCGGCCGGATCCGCTGCTGACCGCGCGGGCGCTGGCGGCCGGCACCGAGGAGGGCGCGGGGCCCGAGGGCCGGTCGCTGCGGGCGGGCGTGCGCGCGGTGCGGGAGTCGCCTCGTGCCAGGCTGGCGCTGGTGACCGTGGCGGTCTCGCACACCGCGATGGTCTCGATCATGTCGATGACCCCGGTGGCGCTCAGCCACCACGGGGCGGACATCACGCTGATCGGGCTCGTCATCAGCGGTCATATCGCGGGCATGTACGCGTTCTCGCCCGTGATGGGATGGCTGTCGGACCGGCTCGGACGGCTGTCCGTGATCGGTCTGGCCGTCGGGCTGCTCGCCACCGCCGCGCTCCTGGCCGGCACGGCCGGGCCGAGCCATGGGCAGACCGCTGCGGGGCTGTTCGTCCTGGGGCTGGGCTGGTCCGCGGGGCTGGTCACCGGCTCGGCGCTGCTGACGGACTCCGTGCCGCAGCCCGCCCGCGCAGCGGTGCAGGGCCTGTCGGACCTGACCATGAACACGGCGGCGGGCGTCGGCGGTGCGGGGGCCGGCCTGGTCGTCGCCCAGGCGGGATACGGCTGGCTGAACGCGGTGGCGGCGTTGCTGCTGCTTCCGCTGGCCGCCGTGGCGGTACGGCGGAAGCGCGGCTGACGAGAACGGCGCGAAGGGCACTGCCTCAGAGGCAGATGTGGTACGCCTTGCGCAGTGTCTCGTGCACCGTCCACGTCGTACGGTCGCCTTCGCGCAGGACGCACGCGTCGCCCGGTCCGAGTTCCAGCGTGTCCCCGCCCTCGACGTCCACGGTGGCGCGCCCGCTGACGACCACGAAGAGCTCGTTGGCCTCGGTGTCGGTCACGACGCCGGGCGTGATCTGCCAGATGCCGCGCACCTGGGTGCCGTCGGCCGATTCCCACAGCACCTTGCCGGTCACCACCGGGTCGCCGGAAACGATCTGTTCCGGGTCCAGCGGCTCCGGCTCCAGCTCGGCGTCCGGTATGTGCACGGCAAACGAGGGCTGCTGCTCAATGGTCGTCATGGCCGGTGACTCTAACCGGGGCTGCCGGGCGCTTGGCGCACGGGGTGAACGCCAGTGCGACACGGGAAAGTCCGCCCGGACGTTTGCGCGGGCCGCCGCCGCGCCAGGGATGGGGACATGCCGGAGACCACTGTCACCCTGTCGGAAGAGGTACGGGAGGCGATGGCCGCGCGCAGGCCGGTCGTCGCCCTGGAGTCGACGATCATCGCGCACGGCCTGCCCCGCCCTCGGAACCTGGCCGTGGCGGAGGAGTTGGAGGCGCTGGTACGGGCCGGCGGGGCCGTTCCGGCCACGGTCGCCGTGCTGGACGGCGTGGCGCGTGTGGGGCTGGACAAGGGGCAGCTGGAGCGGGTCGCGGCCGATCCCGGCGTACGCAAACTGGGCCATCGTGACCTGGCGCCCGCCCTGGCGGCGGGGGCGAGCGGGGCGACGACGGTGTCGGCGACCGCGTTCCTGGCGGCGCGGGTAGGGATCCGGGTGTTCGCGACCGGCGGGCTCGGCGGCGTACACCGTGAATGGGTCCAGACGCAGGACGAGTCGGCGGACCTGCGGCTGCTGGCGCGGACCCGGATCGCCGTGGTGTGCGCGGGGGTCAAGTCCATCCTGGACGTGCCGGCGACGCTCCAGCGGCTGGAGACACTGGGCGTCGGCGTCGTGGGGTACGGGACGGAACACTTCCCCGGCTTCTACCTGGCGTCCTCCGGCGAGCCGGTCGACTGGACGGTGCGGTCGCCGGAGGAGGTGGCGGTGGTGATGCGGGCGCAGGACGCGCTGGGCGGCCCGGAGGCGGCGCTGATCGTCGCCAATCCGGTGGCGGAGGAGGAGCAGCTGGATCCGGAGCTCCACGACCGGGTGCTCGCGCTGGCGCTGGAGGAGTGCCGGGAGCGGGGGATCACCGGGCAGGGCGTGACGCCGTTCCTGCTGGAGTACCTGATGCGGCACACCGGCGGGGCGTCCCTGGAGGCCAACCTGGCGGCGGTACGCGGCAATGTGCGGCTGGCGGCGCGTATCGCGGCCGCGCTGTGACCGGCGCGCTGCTCGTCGTCGGGGACGTGGTCACCGACGTGGTGGCCAGGCACCGTACGCCGCTCGCCCCGGCGACCGACACGGCGGCGGAGATCCGGACGCTGCCGGGCGGGGCGGGGGCGAACGTGGCGTGCTGGGCGGCGCGTTCGGGGTGCGCGGACGTACGGATACTGGCGCGGGTGGGCACCGACTGGGCGGCCTGGCACGAGGAACGGCTACGGTGCGCGGGAGTGCGGCCGCTGCTGGTACGGGACCCGGGCGCGCCGACCGCGACGGTGGTCGCGCTGGTCGACGAGGCCGCCGAGCGGACGTTCCTCACGGACAGCGGCGCGGCGCTCCGGATCGGGGTTGGCGACTGGTCGCCAACCCTGCTGGACGGGGTGTCCCACCTGCACCTCTCGGGGTATCTCTTTTTCGCCGGGACCAGCCGCGAGACGGCGCGGCTGGCCCTGGCAACAGCGCGGGAGCGGGGCGTGCCGGTGAGCGTGGACCCCGCGTCGGCGGGCTTCGTCACGGAGCTGGGAGTGGACCGGTTCCTGGCCGCGGCCGAGGGCGCGGACGTGCTCCTGCCCAACGCCGTCGAGGCCCCGCTGCTGACGGGCCTGGCCGACCCCGCGGGTGCGGCGGCCGCGCTGAGCCGCCGCTTCCCGCTCGTCGCGGTGACCCTGGGCGCTGCGGGCGCCCTGGTCGCCGTATCGGGGCAGGCCCTCTCGCCGGTCCCGGCCCCGGCGGTACGGGCGGTCGACTCGACGGGCGCGGGCGACGCGTTCACGGGCGCCTTCCTGGCGGCCCGCCTGTACGGCGCGGACCCGGCGTCCGCCGCGGAAGCCGGCTGCCGCGCCGGCGCAACGGCGGTCACGGTACTGGGCGGCCGCCCGATGGTGGGCTGACGGAGGCCGCCGGGTGACGGGGGGCCACCGCCGGAACTGGGCCGACGGGCCACCCGGGGGCGGAAGGGCGGGCCCAGGGTGTCGCGGGTGGCGGGAAGCCGCCGCAAGCCGGGGGCTGGACACCCGGGCCGGCCGGTGGAGGCCGCGCGACGGGTGCCGACGAGGGCAGGAGCCGCCGCAAGACCGGGGGCGACGCGGGCCACCCGGGGGCGGAAGGGGCGGGGCGAAGGGTGCCGCCGGGTGGCGGGGCCACCGGGTGGCGGGGCCACCGGACCGAGGCAACGCGGGGCACCCGGGGCAATGGGGGCCGCCGGGTGGCAGGGGCAGCCACAGAACCGGGCGGAGGCCGCGGTGGAGGCGCCGGGGCCGGGCGGAGCAGCGGGTCGGCAGGGGCATGCCGGGTGGTCGGCCCGGACGGTCTCGCGCCGGTGGCCGGAAGCCGGGGGCTAGCCCAGGCCCGTCCAGGCCGGGTGGCGGGGGTCGTCGGTGCGGACCACGATGTCGGCGGTCTCCGTCGGGGCGACCTCGGCCTCGTACCGCTCGAAGGCCGGCAGCGTCCACGGCTGCTCCGTACGACGGGCCAGGGCCCCGGGTGACAGCCGCAGGTGGACCGTCAGGTCGAAGGGGAACCAGTGGCCGAGCAGGAACGGCCCGTGCAGTACCAGTACCCCGCCCGGCGCCAGCGTCCGGTACGGGCTGCGTGTCGCCCTGTCCGTCACCGGGTCCCACAGGTCGGGCAGCACCCGCCCGCTGCCGCCCGGCTCCAGAGGCCCGAAGACCTCCCGCCACAGGGCGCCGGTGTCGAACCAGCCGCTGTAGTACGCGTCGGGGTCCTCCTTGCCGTACTCGTACCGCAGCGACGCCGGCCGCAGGAACCCCTCCGTTCCCACGGTCATCACCGCCCGCCCACGCACCCGCAGCGCCTCCGCCAGCAGCCCGGCCGGCTCTCCGGGCCGGGCGGCGGGCGCCCCGTCGACGGCGACCTTCCGCCACGGCCCGCCGTCGCCCGGGGTCAGCCCGTCCACGTGCGCGGCGAGCGCGTCGGTCAGCCGTTCCCAGGTGATCGGTTCGAGTTTCACGCCCCCATGCTGCCCGAGACGCACCACGAGTTGACCTTGCCATTGGCGGCAGGGTTCGAGGATCGGCACCATGAAGCACGCGCGGAAGAACACCAGGGTCGTGATCGTCACCGGCGCCGGTACCGGTATCGGCCGGGCCACCGCCAGGGCATTCGCCGCGCAGGGTGCCCACGTCCTCGCCGTCGGCCGCCGCCCGGAGCCCCTCGCCGAGACCGCGCGGGCCCACCCGGACGGCATCCGGCCGCTCGCCGCCGACGTCACCGCGGAGGGTGCCGCCGAGCACATCGTCGGCGCCGCCCTCGACACGTACGGACACCTCGACGTCCTCGTCAACAACGCGGCCGTCGTGGGAAGCGGCCGCCTCGGCACGCACACCCGTGCCTCCATGGCACCCCAGTTGGACACCAATCTCGTGGCGCCCGTCCTCCTCACCCAGGCCGCGCTGCCCGCCCTGGAACGGCAAGCGGCGCACGGCGTGGTCGTGAACGTCACCACCTCGGTGGGCCAACGGGCCTGGCCGGGCAATGCCGTGTACGCGGCGACCAAGACCGCCCTCGAACTCCTCACCCGTAGCTGGGCCGTCGAACTCGCCCCGCGCGGCATCCGCGTCGTCGCCGTCGCGCCCGGTGCGGTCGAGACGCCGATGGGCGAGCACTCCGGGCTGTCCCCCGAGGAACTGGCCCGCATGCGCGCCTGGCAGCGGGCGCACACTCCTCTCGGCCGCATCGGCCGCCCGGAGGACGTCGCATGGGCCATCACCCAACTGGCCTCGCCCGAGGCCTCCTTCGTCACCGGCACCGTACTGCCCGTGGACGGTGGCGCCGTGGTGGCGTGAACCCGCAAAACTCACCTGTGATAGCAATGGCTCCCTGGAGGGGAGCACAGTGCGCATCGGGGAACTGGCACGGGCGACGGGCACCACGGCCCGCGCCCTTCGCCACTACGAACAGCAGGGCCTGATCTCGTCGACCCGCGCACCCAACGGCTATCGGGAGTACGACGAGGGTGCCGCCGTCCGTGTACGCAACATCCGCCATCTGCTGGACGCCGGGCTGACGTTGGAGGACGTGGCGGCGTTCAGTGCCTGCCTGGACGGTGACGTCGCGGGCGCGCCGCCGTCCGAGCGGGGTCTGGAGATCGCCCGGGACCGGCTCGCGGTGCTGGAAGCCCGGATCGCGGCGCAGACGGCCGCCCGCGACCGGCTCGCGGCGGCGTTGCTGCGCGCTGAACGCCGACCGGGCGGCGGGCACCGTCGTCGCGTCGGTCAGCGCGGACCCGCACCGGACACCCCGGGCGCCGCCCGGCCGTCGACCGCACCCTCGCCGCCTACCACGACGACGTGACCTTCTCCTCCCCATGGTCAGCCGCTTCACGCACCACCTCGATACGCCCCGCCCTCACGCCCTCGGTGACCGACAGGCCTCCGGCCGCCACGGCCGCGCACGTCGCCGCGTCCATCCGCAGGCAGACGTCCGGCTCGTGAGCGGCGGGGCCGTCGGCGTACGTCACCTGACCGCCGTCGGCGTCGTCGCCCACCCGCACATGGAACGTCCCCTCGTCGAGCCGGACTTCGACCACTCCCGCCCCCGGGACCGCCGCCTGCAGGGCGTCCAGCAGCGGGATGGCGAACCAGTGCGCCCGCACCGCGTCCGTGGGGCGGGGTTCGGCGAGAGCGGGGGCTCCCCAGGCCGCCAGGGCCCGCAGCACGGGCAGCAGGCCCCGCCCCCGGTCGGTGAGTTCGTACACGTACGAGGAGGCGGGCGGCGGCAGCCGACGACGGGTCACCAGGTCGTCGCGCTCCATGTCCTTGAGCCGCGAGGCGAGCATGTCCGTACTGACGCCGGGGAGATCGGCGTGCAGGTCGGTGTAGCGGCGCGGACCCGCGAGCAGTTCGCGGACGATCAGCAGCGTCCAGCGGTCACCGACGGCGTCGAGGGCACGGGCGGCGGCGCAGTACTGGTCGTAACTTCGTCGACGTGGCATGCGAGGCAGTCTAGACAAGTTGTTGGACTTTCCAAGCTCACACTTGGTAAAACCAAGCAACACCACTTCTGGAGGTCGTCGAGCATGGAGTTCCGGCAGTCGAGCAAGCTCAGCGAGGTCTGCTACGAGATCCGCGGCCCGGTCATCGAGCATGCCAACGCCCTGGAGGAGGCCGGCCACAGCGTGCTGCGCCTCAACACCGGCAACCCGGCCCTCTTCGGCTTCGAAGCGCCCGAGGAGATCGTCCAGGACATGATCCGGATGCTCCCGCAGGCCCACGGCTACACCGACTCGCGCGGCATCCTCTCCGCCCGCCGCGCCGTCGCCCAGCGCTACCAGGCCCTCGGTCTCACCGACGTCGACGTCGACGACGTCTTCCTCGGCAACGGCGTATCCGAACTCGTCTCCATGGCCGTCCAGGCCCTCCTGGAGGACGGCGACGAAATCCTCATCCCGGCGCCCGACTTCCCCCTGTGGACCGCCGTCACCACCCTCGCCGGCGGCCGCCCCGTGCACTACCTGTGCGACGAGTCCGCAGACTGGTACCCCGACCTGGACGACATGGCCGCGAAGATCACTGACCGCACCAAGGCCGTCGTGATCATCAACCCCAACAACCCCACCGGCGCGGTCTACCCGCGCGAGATCGTCGAGGGCATCCTCGACCTCGCCCGCCGCCACCAGCTGATGGTCTTCGCCGACGAGATCTACGACCAGATCCTGTACGACGGTGCCGTCCACCACACCGCCGCCTCCCTCGCCCCCGACCTGGTCGTCCTGACCTTCTCCGGCCTGTCCAAGACGTACCGCGTCGCCGGCTTCCGCTCCGGCTGGCTCGTCGTCACCGGGCCCAGGCAGCACGCGCGCAACTACCTGGAGGGGCTCACCATGCTCGCCTCCATGCGCCTGTGCGCCAACGCCCCCGCCCAGTACGCCATCCAGGCCGCCCTCGGCGGCCGCCAGTCCATCCACGACCTGACCGCCCCCGGCGGCCGCCTCCATGAGCAGCGCGACAAGGCGTGGGAGAAGCTCAACGAGATCCCCGGCGTCTCGTGCGTCAAGCCCAAGGGCGCGCTGTACGCCTTCCCGCGCCTCGATCCGAAGGTGCACCGCATCCACGACGACGAGAAGTTCGTCCTGGATCTGTTGCTGCGGGAGAAGATCCAGGTGGTGCAGGGCACCGGCTTCAACTGGCCGCGCCCGGACCACTTCCGCGTCCTCACCCTCCCGCATGTCGACGATCTCGACGCGGCGATCAGCCGCATCGGCCGCTTCCTGAGCGGATACCGCCAGTGAGAGTACGGCGGTGTCGACCCGGCCGCCTACATGGCCCGGGCGCGGGCCGCGTCGTCCACCGACCGCGCGTACACCGGACGGTGCGGGGCGAAACGGGAGCGGGCCCGGAGGCGTAGCCGGCCCCCGAGCCCTGTGGATACCGCTCCCATCACACGCCGGCACGGTTGAACCCGGGTCAGTCTTATGTCGCCGCGTCCTGCCTTTGGACGACCGCACATCGAGCTGCGCGGGCCGGAGTCGAACCGGCATTTCGACGCACCGGGGCCCGGGCCCGGTCGTTCCGGCGATGAGCGGCGCATGCTGAGTCTGGAGCAAGAGTCTGAGTTTGAGGGCGGGGCCTTACCGGAACCGCTCCATCACGACAAGCTTCAGCTTCAGCTTTGCGCTCCTCGCGCACCCCGGCCCTACGGTGCGTATGGCCGGGGAGTCTGTTGGGTGTGCTGTGCAGGCTACCCGAACAGGTAGCCGAACACGGCGTCGCCGACGCGCTGGTCGGTGACCTCCGCGCTGTTCGCCTCCTCGCGGGCGAACTTCACGGCCTGCTGGAGTTTTTCCACCCGCTCCAGCAGTTCGTTGACGCGCCGCGCGGGCAGCGCGCCCGAGAACTTCACCGTCGTCCAGTACCCGACCGGGATGTCCTCGTAGTACACCTCGACCTGGGCCGGGTGCTTGTCGGTGGCCTCCGCCTTCACATGGTTGCGGGGCACCTTCTTGGTCCGCAGCGTCCGCACCGGCTCGGTCTTCCACGCGTCGGTCGAGGGGTCCTGGCTCCACGACTCGGCCGCGTCCAGCACCGGCAGCTTGCGCACGAAGCCGGCTATGTCCGTCAACTGCTTCTCCAGGAAGAGGAGATACGCGACCGGCACCTGGCTCACCAGCACACGCCCGTCCACGGTGATGTCCGCGCGGGCCGCGCAGTTCGCCCAGTCCTTCGTGGCGGTGACATCGAACAGCCGCGTCAGCGTCTTCGCCGTGTCCCGCAGCACGTCCTCGGCCTTGACCTGCACCAGGGTGGACTCGGGCGGCAGCTGCTCCCCCTCCTCGTCCTTCGGCTGGTACGTACGGGAAATGCCGGCGAGCAGCGCGGGCTTCTGCAGCCCGTGGTGCGCCGCGGCCAGGTCCTGCTGCGCCTTGGCCTTGACGCCCTTCTCAACTGCGATGATCTGATTGAGTCTTGTCGTTGCCACGGGGGAATTGAATCAGCACAGGCGTGCCCGGATCGAACGATTTTAGGAGTACGGCGGGATGGAGACGGCGCTCACAGCCGTGACCGGCACGCTGCTCGGCGCGGTCGTCGCGTACCGGCGCTCGTACGACCGGCGTGCCGCCGCCCGGCAGGCTCTCGTCCGGGCGCAACTGGTGTGCGAGGGCCTCATCGAGGCCGCGGCCCCCGGCGTGCGCTGACATGGCGGCGGCCTCGGCGGTGCCGGTCCCGCTCGTGGTGATCGAGCCGCTCAAGCGGCGGCACTGCGCGGAGTGCCGCAGTGGGCCGCTCCCCCGGCTGGTCCTGGAGTTCAACGCGCCGCTCTGCCTGGACTGCGCCGACCTCGGCCACCTGGTCTACCTGCCGCGCGGCGACGCGGCACTCACCCGCCGGGCCCGTGAGGCGAGCGGCCTGTGGGCCGTGGTCGTACGCCACAACCGGCGCCGTACGCGGTACGAACGCCAGGGCATCCTCGTGGAGGAGGCAGCCCTCGCGCGGGCGGAGGCGGCGTGCCTGGCCGACGCGGAGGCGCGGGCCCGCCGCCGGGCCCGGGACGCGGTGCGCCGGGCGGTGGAGGACGAGCGGTTCAGGGCCGCGCTGGCCGGCGAGATCCTGCGCCTGTTCCCCGGCTGCCCGCCGGAGCGTGCCGCCGAGATCGCGGGGCACGCCGGGGAGCGCGGAAGCGGCCGCGTGGGGCGTACGGCGGCGGGGCGCGGGCTGGACGAGGGCGCGGTCACGGCGGCGGTACGGGCGTCGGTGCGGCATCTCGACACGGAGTACGACGCCCTGCTGATGAGCGGTGTCCCCCGCCGCCAGGCGCGTACCCGGGTGGCACCGGTCATCGAGTCGGTGCTGGCCGCCTGGCGGCCGTGACGGCCGGGTCGGCGGTGAGTCCGGGGCGGCCGGGTGCTCGGGGCGACCGGCCGCCGCGGGAATTCACGTGCGGTCGGACGTGGGGCGGAAGCGGCGGTAGAGGAGACCGCCGCCGAGCATGAGGCCCATGGCGGCGGGCACTCCCATGCCGATGAGGCCGGCGCCGGAGCCGGTCTCCGCGAGCGTCGTCGAGCTGGTCCGCGGCGTCGGCGCGGGGGCCTGGTCGGCCGGCGCGGGCACCGGAGCGGCGGGGCCGTCGCTCTTGGGCGGGGAGACGGGCTTGTCGTGGTCCTTCGGCGGCTTCTGCGGTGTGACGGGGGTCTTGCTGCCGCCGTTGCTGGAGGCGTTGCCGAAGGCGGGGTTGAGGATGCCGACCAGGCTGACGGAGTTGCCGCTGACGTTGACCGGCAGGTCGATGGGCAGCTGGATACCGTTGCCGGAGATCACACCCGGCGACTTCACCGCGGCACCGTCCGCCGAAGCGCCGCCGCCGTTCTTGCTTCCGCTCTTGCCGCCCTGCTCACCGGGCTTGCCGTGCGACGTGCCGGGCCGGTCCTTGTGGTGGTGGCCGTCGCCCTTGTTCGCGCATGTGTTGCCGGCCGCGGGGTTGAGGATTCCGACCACATTGACGGTGTTCCCGCAGACGTTGACCGGGACGTCCACCGGCAGCTGCACGGTGTTGCCGGAGATCAGCCCCGGCGAATCCGCCGTGGCACCGGCCGCGTCGGAGTCGGCCTGCGCATAACCCGCCGCCAGAGCGAGCGCGCCACCCGTGGCCATCAGTGTGACCAGACCATTTCGGCGAGTGTGCCTCATGGCTTCCTGCCTTCCGGAGACTTTCACGGGCACCCGCCCGCACCGGAATTAACGCCTTACAGGCAAGCCGGGTTATGACGCATCCGCCATTCACCCCAACGAGTGGCGGCTCATTCGAACCCTCACATGCTCTTTACGAGGTGCCCCCGTCAGCAGCCGGTCAACAGCGCCTGTCAGCGCTCCAGCAGGTCGGTGAGCGCTCCCACCGGGTCCGCGTCAGGGGTGCCTCTCGGCCACCAGTCCTCCCGGTCGGGGTCCGATTCGTACCCGTACCAGAGGCCGTCGCGGCCGTAACGCAGTTGCAGCGAGCGGGTGGAGAGGCGGTTGCGCCAGGGGCGGAAGTGCGGGAGGTCGGCGGCGATCAGGGCGGGGCGGGCCCGGTCGAAGGGGCCGGCCGGCGGGTCCCAGGGCTCCTCCAGGACGGCGAGCCCGGCCGGTCCGCCCTGGCGCCAGGCGGCGACCGCGCGGGCCAGGTCGGCCGGGGTGCGGTCCAGGGCGGCGGCGAGGTCACGGTAGAGGGCGCGGGTGGAGGCGGTCAGGCCGGATCCCGGGTGGGCGGCCGCGAGGCGGACCGCGTCCTGCCAGGGGGTGAGGGCGGCGACCGGATCCTGCCCGCTGGTCAGGAAGGTGTGCGCGCGGGCTGCCGCCTCGGTCGCCAGCATCTCCAGGGCCAGCGGGTCCGGGGCGTCCGGGTCCTCGGGGTAGAGCGGTGGGCGGCCGGGCCGGTCGGGGGCGGGCAGCGGCGGCGGCAGGGTCCTGGCGGGCGGGGAGGTGACGGCCGTGCGGGCGGGCACGGTGGGCATGGGCGGGGGCGCGGCGGTGGTCTCGGCGGCCTCGAGTGCGGCGTTGCGGTGGCTGAGCGCCGCGAGGATCTCCTGTTCGCCGCGGCCGCGCATCAGGAACAGCACGAACGGGTCCTCGTCGAGGAGCCGCGCCGCCTGGTAGCACAGGGCGGCCGCGTGTTTGCAGGGGTAGCCGTGGTCGGGGCAGGAGCAGTCCGGGATCAAATCGCCGGGGCCGGGCAGCAGGTCGACTCCGGCGGCCAGGGCGTGCGGCACGTCCTTGTCGAGGAGGGCGGCGATGTGGTCGGGGCGGGCAGCGGCGGCGTCCAGGAAACGCTCCCAGTCGTCGTCGCCGAGGACCCGCAGCCGGATCTCCGTGCGGTACGGGCGGGGGCGGCTGCCGTGCACGTACGCCACGACGCGCCCCGGCGTCACGGTGATGGCGTCGACGTGCCCGGTGGCGGCGTACGCACGCCCGCGTGCCAGGCGCGCCGGGTCCAGGGCGGTGTCCTCCAGGGCCTCCACCCAGGCGTTGCCCCACCAGGTGGCGGCGAACTTCCCGTCGGCTCCCTGGACCGGGGCGAGCTGCGGGAACGTACGGCGGCGGTCGTCGTGCAGCGGGACGCGCCGGGCGCCGGTGCCCGGGCGGGAGCCGGGGCGGTCGCGGTGCGGGCTCATGACGGCCTCCTCAGGGAGACGAGATCGGCCAGTTCGCGGTCGGTCAGCTCGGTGAGGGCGGCCTCTCCGGAGCCCAGGACCGCGTCGGCCAGGGCCCGCTTGGCGAGCAGCATCTCCGCGATGCGGTCCTCCACCGTCCCTTCGGCGATCAGCCGGTGGACCTGGACCGGCTGGGTCTGGCCGATGCGGTACGCCCGGTCGGTGGCCTGCTCCTCGACGGCCGGGTTCCACCAGCGGTCGTAGTGCACGACGTGGCCGGCCCGGGTGAGGTTGAGGCCGGTGCCGGCGGCCTTGAGGGACAGCACGAACACCGGTACTTCGCCGGACTGGAACCGGTCCACCATCCGCTCCCGCTCCGCCACCGGCGTCCCGCCGTGCAGCAGTTGGGAAGGGACCGCGCGGGCCGCCAGGTGCGACGTGAGCAGCCGCGCCATGGTCACGTACTGGGTGAAGACCAGCACGGAGCCGTCCTCGGACAGGATCGTGTCGAGGAGCTCGTCGAGCAGGGCCAGCTTGCCGGAACGGCCGGCCAGCCGTGCGGGCTCCTCCTTGAGGTACTGGGCGGGGTGGTTGCAGATCTGCTTCAGGGACGTCAGCAGTTTCATGACCAGGCCGCGGCGTGCGATGCCCTCCGCGCCCTCGATCCGCCCCATCGTCTCGCGCACCACCGCCTCATAGAGGGAGGCCTGTTCGCGGGTGAGGGGCACGGGATGGTCGGACTCCGTCTTGGGCGGCAGCTCGGGAACGATGCCCGGGTCGGACTTCTTGCGGCGCAGCAGGAAGGGGCGGACGAGCCGGGCGAGCCTCTCGACCGCCTCGTCGTTCTCGATCTGCTCGGCGTTCTCGACGGCGCGCGCGTGCCGTGAGCGGAACGCCTTGAGCGGGCCGAGGAGCCCGGGGGTGGTCCAGTCGAGCAGCGCCCACAGCTCGGAGAGGTTGTTCTCGACGGGGGTGCCGGTGAGGGCGACGCGCGCGGGCGCGGGGATGGTGCGCAGCGCCTTGGCGGTGGCGGAGAACGGGTTCTTGACGTGCTGGGCCTCGTCGGCGACGACCATCCCCCACTCGTGGGCGGCCAGCCGCTCGGCGCTGGTGCGCATGGTGCCGTAGGTGGTGAGGACGAAGCCTCCGTCGATCCCCTCCAGGGTGCGGTCCGTGCCGTGGAAGCGGCGCACCTGTACGCCGGGGGCGAAACGGGCGACCTCGCGCTGCCAGTTGCCGAGCAGGGACGCCGGGCAGACGACGAGGGTGGGGGCCCGGCGGGCGCGGCGCAGGTGGAGGGCGATGAGGGTGACGGTCTTGCCCAGGCCCATGTCGTCGGCGAGGCAGCCGCCGAGGCCGAGGGACGTCATCAGGTCGAGCCAGGCCAGGCCACGCAGTTGGTAGTCACGGAGGGTGGCGTCCAGGCCGGGGGGCGGGTCGACGGTGCCGGGGCCCGCGACGAGCCGGTCGCGCAGCGCGGCGAGCGCGCCCACGGGGACGGCCTCGACTGTCTCGCCGTCGACTTCGGCGGTGCCGCTGAGCGCCACGGCCAGCGCGTCGACCGGCTCCAGCAGGCCCAGCTCCCGCTTGCGCGCCTTGCGTACGAGCGCGGGGTCGACGACCACCCACTGGTCGCGCAGCCGCACGATGGGGCGGTGCGCCTCGGCGAGGGCGTCCATCTCCCGCTCGGTCAGCGGGTCGCCGTCCAGCGCGAGCTGCCAGTTGAACCTCAGCAGCTCCTCGCTGTCGAAGAACACCGTGCCGTCGGTGGCCGAGCCGGGAGCGGGCCGGACGACCGCGGCGGCGGTGAGCGACCGGACCAGCTCCCTGGGCCAGTGCACGGTCACGCCGGCCGCGCCGAGCCGGGCCGCGGCGGGGCCCAGCAGCTCGTACAGCTCGTCCTCGGTGAGCGACAGGACGTCGGGGACGTCCCGCTCCAGCAGCCGGGCGAGCGGCGCCCAGACGCGGGCCGCGCGCCGCAGCGCCAGCACGGCGTCGATCCGGGCGCGCGGCCCGAAGTGCTCGGCGCTCTCCCCCGCCCACAGCGCGGCCGCGTCGACGACCAGGGTCGGGTCGGCCAGGCTGTGCACCTGGACCAGCGCGGCGGCGGCCTGCCGCTGCTCGCCCCCCTCCTGGACGGTGTCGAACAGCTCGTACCCGGACAGGTCGAGGCGGAGTGAGACACGGACGCCGGCGTCCATGCCCGCCGCCGCCTCGGCGGCCCAGGCACGCGCGCGGGGCAGGTGCTGCGGGGCACGGGCCGCGAACGGCGCCCCCGCGGCGTACGCGGCGGCGGGCGTACGGGGCAGCGTATCGGCGACCGCGTCGAGGAACGCCCGCACCAGGGCCTCCGGCTCGGGCAGTTGGAGCGGCCGCAGGCCCTGCACGGGCACGGCATGGGCTTCGTACGGCATCGCCGCCGCGACCGCCCGGAGGTGGGCGATGTCGTCGGCGTCCAGAGGTCCCGCGCGCCATGCGTCCAGGTCGTCCGCCGTGAGCCCCGGCAGGAGCCGGCCGCGCCCGGCCAGGTGGAGGGCGTGCAGGGCGGCCGCGCCCCAGCAGGCGGCGGCGGGGTGGGCGGCCGGGTCGTGCCGCGCCGTGACCAGCATGGGCAGGGCGCCGGCGACGGACAGCACCACTGCCGGGACGGCCCGGCTCCGCACTCCGGCCCCGTGCGCCCGCACGACGGTGATCGTCTCGGGCCGGGCCCCGGACGCCGGCGGTGGCAGGGGTCTGCCGTCCGGGGACCAGAAGGCGACGCGGCCCTCACGCGGCAGCGCGGCCGGGAGGAAGACGGCGGCACAGGTGTGCAGCGGCCCCTGCTGCATGGCCGGTCACCTCCCTTCACGCTGGTCGTGTCGTGGATCTACGACCTTACGGCGAGGGTCTGACATTGATACTCGTAGCGGGTTCCGGTGGTCGTGGCTCAGGGTCTGACTG
>NZ_NBCN01000013.1:0-211392 GCF_002099185.1 Streptomyces sp. CB03238
TCGCCGCCGCGTCGGCGGCAGCGGCGGCCGCCTCGGCCTTGTTCGCCGCGGCGTTGGCCCGCGCGGCGTGCGGGGTGGCCTCCGCGGCGGCGGCCCGTGCCCGGGCGGCCGCGCCCGCGGCTTCCGTGGCGGCCGACCGCGCCCGTACCGCCGCGCCACTGGCCGTGTTGGCCGCGCCCCGGGCCTGACCGGCCGCCGCGCCGGCGGTGTTGGCGTCCGCCCGCGCCGCTTCCGCCGCGGCGTTCGCCTCACCCGCGTGCACCGTGCCGCGGGCCGAGGCGGCGATGGCCTCGGTCGCCTTGGCCCGGGCCTGCTTGGCGTTGTGTGCCCGCTCGGCCTCGTACGCCTTGTTCCTGGCCTCGCGGGCCTTGGTCTCCTCGCCTCGGGCGTTCTCGTCGGCCTTGGCGGCGATCCCTTCGTGTTCCGCGGCACGCGCGCGTGCCGAAGCCGCGGTGGCCGCGGCCGCCTGGGCCTGCGCCCGGGCCGCCGACGCGGTCCGCGCCTCGGCCTCCGCACGTGCCCGGGCCGCCGCCGCGGCGTCCCGCTCGCGCTCGGCGCGTGCCCGTGCCTGGGCGGCCAGGCCGCGCTCCCGTTCGGCGATCACCCGCTGCGCGGCGGCGATCTTCGCCTGGTGCTCGGCCTCGATACGGGCGTCGCGGGTCTTCTTGGCGTGTGCCCAGGCCTCCTGCTCGGCCTTCTCGGCCTCGATGCGGGCCTGCTTGGTCCTGGCCGCCGCGGCCGCGGCGATCGCCGCCTGCTTGTCGGCGGCCTCGGCCAGCCTGGCGCCGGCCCGGGCGTGCTCCTCGGCGTTGGCCCGCCACTTCACGGCCTGCTGTTCGTGCAGCTGCGCCTGGTTCTTGGCGTTCAGCCCGGCGGCGTCCGCCGCGGTGGCGTCGACGGCGTGCTGGGCGGTCCGGGCCGCCTTGACGGCCGCCTCCGCCGAGGCCGCGATGCCCGAGGCGACGTCCGCCCACTGGGTGCCGTAGGTGAGCCCGGTCTCCACCAGCACCCCGGCCTGCACCTTGGCCTGCGCGGCCGCCACCTCGGCCTGCTTGGCCGCCTGGTCGGCGTAACCGACCTGCCGGGCGACCTCGGCCTTGACCTGTTCGTAGGACGACAGGCGCTTGCCGGCCCGGTCGGCCGCCAGCATCCGGTCGGCCTCGCGCGAGGCCGCGGCCGCCGAGGACATCGCGTTGGCGGCGTTCTTCAGCGCCTTGACCGCGTCCCCGTGGACGGCGATCAGCTTGGTACGGGCCTCCGCCGCGCGCGCGGCCTTCTGGGCCAGGTCCCGCAGTCTCTCCGCGGCCTCCAGCGCTTCCTTCTGGGCCTTCTCGTGAGCTGCCCGGTCGTCGGCATCCTTCTGGGCGGCGACCAGGTAGCCCTTTTCCAGGAACTGCTCGATGACCGCGTTGTCGTTGGAGTCCAGCGCGGCCTGAGCGGCCCTCTTCACCTCCGGTCCGCCGGAGGTGGCCAGCATCTGTACGCGCTTGCGGTTCTCCTCGGCGCGCTTCTGGGCGTTCTGGTCGGTGGCCTTGTCCCGCTGCCGGGCTATCTCGGCGCCGAACGCCAGGAAGTCGTCCCGGTCCCTCGGGGTGCCCTTCAGGACCCGTTCGACCTCGGCGTTGAAGTACGGGCCACCCGTGCCGCGCATCGCCTCGATCTGCCGGCGGTTCTTGGCGTCGAGCTCGTTCTTCTTCGCCTTGGCGCGCTGACGGGCCTCGGCCTCACCGTGCTCCAGGAACTGCCGGATCGCGTGGGGGTCGGTGCTCTCCAAGGCCTTCCTGGCGGCCTCGCGGACTTCCTCCTCCTCGTCGAACTCCGCAAAGTCCTCCACCAGTTGCCGGTCCTGCTCGGCGCTGAGCCGGTCCAGCTCGGAACGCGGTGCGGCCGCCGCCGTGGTGGCCGGCTTGGGCAAGGAGGCGGCCACACCGTCCACGGCCGCCAGCGCCTGGGCGAACGTGGTCGCCCGCTCCGGCGTCGCGGCGGCGGCTTCGCCCGCCGCCACTCCACCCAGGATCGCCACGGCCACCGCCGCGGACACTGCCTTCTTCAGTTTGCCGGCCACGTCACCACGTGGCCGGCCGGCCCTCGGCCGGAATCCACCCATCACGGGTATAACCCCCCTGGTCGAATGAGTAAAAAGTCCCCGCCCCGCCCCATGCGGACGTAAGGCGGGAGCGAGCGGAGGGTGGTCAGCCCTGCACTCGCTTCTCGCCGGCCAGAGCCTGGCCGGCCATGTCCTGCCAGAACGCGGCCGCCTCGGCCGCCTCCGTCTGTTCGCCGGTCCAAAGGCCCTGGTTGGTCTCGGCCGGTCCGCTGATGTGCTTCCCGAGGCCGTCCGCGGATTCCCTGGCGGCCTTGGCGATGTTCTTCCAGTTCTCGGCCTGCGCCATGGCGGCGGCCTGCTCGGCCAGCCATGCCCTGCGCGCGGCGCCGGCGTGCTCGGCCACCGCCTTCCAGGCGCGTTCGGCCTCGGCCCTGGCCTTCGCCGCGTCCGTCGCGCCCTTCAGGGCCTGTTCGGCCGCCACGGCCTCCCCGGTCAGGCGGGACAGGGCGTGGTGCCGGGACGCCTCGGCGTCCGCGGTGCGTGCCCGGTGGCCGTCCAGGTCCAGGGAGGCGCCGGTCAGCCAGCCGTAGCCGAAGAACTCGGCGATGTCCGCGTCGCCCGCGCCGTCCCGCAGCGCCCACTGCGCGGCGACCCGTACCTGCTCACCCGGGTCGTGCGCCGCGACCGTGCGTACGAGGTCCCGGTCCTTGGCGGTGACGTCCCGCCTGTGCTGGGCGTCGGCCTCCCGCGCCACCCGGTCGCGGCGCTGCGCCTCGGCGTACCCGGACTTGACGAACGCGGCCTGGTCGGCGGCCGTGCCCTTCAGCGCCCGGCCGGCCGCCGCACGTACCTCGGGGGAGAACTCCACGGTGTGGGTACGGACCACCCGTTCGCAGAACGCCTTGTTGCGGGACCTGGTGTCCCTGGCCCGCTGCTTGGCGTAGTCGAAGCCCCCGCCGGGCGCCAGCCATTGCGCGATCGCCTCGTCACCGCGGGCGTGGCGCAGCGCGTTCCACGCCGACACGCGCACCTCGGCGGCCGGGTGCGTCTTCGCCCATACGAGGACCCGCCTGCGCGCGTCCTCGGCCACCGTCTGGGACATGGTGCGCGTGAGCTGATCGGCCGGACTGCCGGCCGGGACGGCGGCCGGCGCCGGGGCTTCGGCCCAGGCCGGTGTGACACCCGCGACCGCGCCTCCGCCGGCCAGGAGGCCGACCGTCAACGCCTGCGCGAACCACCACTGACGACTCACTCAAGATCCCCCAAAGCAGAAATGTCGGACAGAATTTGCGCCGAGCTGATCACTGGTCAGGTGATCAGCTCGGCGGTGTCGCGGAGAGGTCAGACCTTCAGCGGCTGGACGCGCCAGCGCTGGGCGAGGGTGCTGTTGCAGGTGTACTGCTGGACGGCCGCGCCGTCGGCCTTGCTGCCGCTCCTGACGTCCAGGCAGCGGTCGGCGGTGTGGGTGGGACGCAGTTCGTACAGCTTCTTGGTGGCATCGGCCACGACCATCTTCCAGCGCTGCTGGGTACCGCCGACGCACCACCACTGCTGGACGACCGCACCGGCATTGGTGCCGCTGTTCTCCACCTCGAGGCACTTGCCACTGTGCCTGGCCCGCACCTCGAAGTTCCCCGAGCCGACCGGCACCAGGTCGAAGACCTGGGAGTCGAGGCTGTCGGCGCGGGTGGCCTGGGTCGCGTTGGCGCCGTTGCGGAGGCTGCCGTTGGCGATGGTCAGGCACAGGCCGCTGTGCGCGGCCTGGAGCTTGGCGACGGGAGGGACGGCGGCGGCGGACGCGGCGGACGCGGACGCGGCGGGGGACGCGGCGGTGCCGGCGGCCTCGGGCGCGGCCCCGTCGGCGGCGTACGCGGTGGTCGCGACACCGGCCGCCAGGGCGGCCGTGTCCGACGGCGCGTCGACGGCGGCAACGGCGACGGCAGGCGTCACGACGCCGGTGACGGCCGCCAGCGCGGTGGCGGCCACGATCCCACGCGTGAAGACCCTCCGCACGCGTGCGGAGGTGGTGCGACTCGTGTGCATTCTGTTTTCGGTTCCCCCTGTTGCGTCCCCGCACGAGAGACCTGGTCATGGTCCTGCCACGAGAGCGCGGTGCGGGGTGGTCGGGGGAAGTCTTGGAGATCACCGACAGGGAGTCAAAACGGACGAGTAACTTCCGAATCCACGCCAGTCGGCTGAATCCCTTATGTGACTTTTTCTCCGTACCTTTCGGCGTACCGGATCTGCCGGATCTCCGGCTCCGGTGGAGGACAGCTTGCCCGGGGCGTGAGGATGATCACTCGGCCCACCGACCACGACGGCTACGAGCAGCATCCGCTGCTGAACACGAGGGTCCGCGACATCGCCGGCCGGGGTGAGGAGGACCTGCAGGCCGGGGACGCCGACGCGCGGGTACCTGGAGGAGTCGTGCGACAGCCGACCGTCAAAGGGCGACGGCGGGGAGGATGTTGGCGTTGCGGTGGAAGACGTTCTCCGGGTCGTACGTGGCCTTGACGCGGGTCAGCCGGTCGTACTTCTCCGGGCCGTAGGACCGGCGGACGCGGTCCTCCTCGATCTCGACCATGAAGTTCACATAGCCGCCGATGTTCGCGGCGTGCGGCGTCAGTTCCGTCCACAGGGCCCGCGCCCAGGCGGTGTCGGCGGTCAGGACCTCGGGGTCCGGACTGATGGCGGAGCAGCTCATGACGTACATGGGCTCGCGCAGGCCACCGAAGGCGGTGGCGTCCTCGTCGACGTCGGTGTACGCCCCGCCCAGGTGGAACGTCGGGCAGAACGACATCGGTGAGGTCTTGCGCGGGATGTACTCGCTCAGCAGGCCGATCACGTCCTCGTTCAGGTCGGCGTACGTCAGCCCCTTGTCGTACGACAGGATGCCGACCGGCGCGGCGTCGTCGAGCAGGCGCTGGAGCGCGGTGAACGGCATGGGGGTGCGCAGTTCGAAGAGCGTGGGGCCCCGTCGGCCACCGGGGCGACCGCCTCGGCGTGCTCCTCGGCGTGCTCCTCGGCCGTGCCGAAGCCGGCGACGATCAGCGCGTGGCCGAGCTTTCCCTGGTGCTCCTGCGGTACGAAGGGTTCCGGCGGGGCGCTCAGGCCGACGCCCATCAGCGCGCCCGTGCCGCGCGGCAGTCGCGGGACCAGGTCGCCCATCAGGCGCAGCGCGTCGGGGCCGTCGCCGATGCCCCAGAAGAACAGGCCGACATGGACCTCCGGGCCGACCGGGTGCGCCCGGAAGGTGAAGGTGGTGACGACTCCGAAGTTGCCGCCTCCCCCGCGCAGCCCCCAGAACAGGTCGGGGTTCTCGTCCTCGCTCGCGCGGACGACGCTGCCGTTGGCGAGGACCACGTCGGCGGCGAGCAAGTTGTCGACGGTCAGCCCGTGTTGGCGGGTCAGCCAGCCCATGCCACCGCCGAGGGTCAGGCCGGCGACACCGGTGTGGCTGACCGTGCCGCCCGGGACAGCGAGGCCGTACACCTGGGTTGCGGCGTCCAGTTCGGCGAGGGTGGCCCGCCGCAGCGGACGGTGCGGGCGTCCGGGTCCACCTCGACCCCGTTCATGTCGCTGAGGTCGACGACCAGCCCGTCGGGGCAGATGGACGCCCCGGAGAAGCTGTGGCCTCCGCCGCGTACGGAGATCTCCAGGTGCTCCTCACGGGCGAAGCCCAGCGCGGTGGCGAGGTCCTCGAGGCTCGCGCAGCGCGCCACCAGGGCGGGGCGGTGGTCGATGGCCCCGTTCCAGATGGAGCGGACCTGGTCGTAGTCGGTGTCGTCGGGGGTGACGAGCCGGCCTTCGAGCCGGTCCCGGAACGAGCCGACTGCCTGTTCGGCGAGAGTGGTCATGGCGGTCTCCGCAGGTGTCCTGGCGCGTCTCGCAGGGATCCCGGCGCGTTACTGCGGTCCGGGCGCGGAGGGGCGGATCGGCACGTCGGCGAGCGGAGCGATGCGCGCTGTTCTCGGCGTTGTGTTTCACGCTGCCTTCAACGTAGACGCCGTGCGTACAGCCGGACAACTCACACAGTCACCGCGATATGTATGCGTCCGGCGTTATGGGAGCTCACCGCCTTCCGGCCTCGGGCCGGCGCCGGGCGAGCCGCCGACGCCCACTGCGACCAGCACAGATGCGAGGGCGGAGCCCGGACGGCGGACTCGCGGACGTAAAGGAATAGAAAAAATGGTGCATATGCGCCGAATACTCCTTGACCGGTCCGTGCGTCAGTCATGAGGGTGGACAGCAGAGCGTTACCGGGGCCCGATCCCGGAAGGCGCTCAGGCCCCGCATCGGCCGCCCCGAAAGGTTCGCCATGTCCCTCCGCACCAGTCGGACGTCAGCCCCCGTCCCGCACCCGCTGCGGCGCGCCACGGACTGGCCCCCCGCGGACCTCCGGCACGGCCACCACCACCGGGGCGGAACGACCGGCCCCGGCGCCCACCCCGCGCGGCGCGCCTCCGACCGCGTCACGCTCACCGCCTCCCCGCAGCGCCGCGCATCGCGCCGCCCCTCCGCCTCGCCCCGCCGCCGCCGTACGCGCACGTCCCCCGGCACGTCCGCGGCAGGCCGCCGGGGCGGCAGCGAAGGCGGCCCACCAGGGCATTGCGACGACGGACCCGCATCGGCCGAGCCACCGGGTGACGTACCTCAGCGGCCCCCCATCACTCCAGGGGCGTCGCAATGACGACGAACCTCATCGCCCTGGCCGCGATCGCGCTGATCGCCTACCCGCTGCTGCTCCTCGTCCTGATGGCCGCGTCCGGCGGGCACCGCGCACGCCGCTGGTTCGGCGGTCTCAGGCGCGGCAGCCAGAGCCTCGTCGCACTCGGTCTGGCGGTCGTGCTGGCAGCGGGCGTCTGGGCCGGGCCGAACGTCGTGGCACCGATGTTCGCGGACGACCCGATCGACTGCCACCCCACCGGCCCCGTACGGGCTCGGCAGGCCGCGACGGGCCCCACCCCCGCCGACCTCTCCGCCCCGACCAGGCCTCCCGAGCGCCCGGCGCCCGGAGTGGTGTCCGGGGCAGCCGCGCCCACGGCGGAGCCGGACAGGCGGCCCGCCCTGGTGCTCTACGACGGCGACGGCGGCCGCGACGCGGACTGGACAGCCCAGTTGACGGCCCAGCAGGCGGCCAACGTCGCCTCGCACTTCGGGCCCTGGATCGTCAAGCCGGTCGAGGACTACAAGGCGGGCGAGGCGCGCGAGCACTCGGCCGTGCTGTACTTCGGCACGTCACCGGAGTTCCCCATCCCGGCGGCCTTCCTCGACGACGTGATGAGCAGCCGGGTGCCGGTGTTCTGGGCCGGCGAGAACCTCGACCAACTGGCCGACCACGCTCCGTGGCTCTGGAAGAGCCGATACGGCTTCCGCGCGACGGGCCCCGGCATCAGGGGAGTCGACCAGGTCGACTACCGCGGCACCGCCCTGACCCGCGAGACCCCGCCGGGCGACCGCGGCATCCGTACCGTGCGCGTCGACGACCCCGGCAAGGCGAAGGTTCTGGCCGAGGCACACCGCCCGGACGGCAGCCGGACCCCCTGGGCGGTGCGGGCGGCGAACCTCTGGTACATCGTCGAGAGCCCGTTCAACTACACCACGGCGACCAACCGGTACCTGGCCTTCAGCGACCTGCTCTTCGATGTCCTGGCCCCCGCCACCCAGGAACGCCACCGTGCCCTGGTCCGGCTGGAGGACATCGGGCCGAACGCGGACCCGGACCAGCTCCGGGACATCGGTACCTGCCTCCATCAGGCAGGGGTGCCGTTCAGCTTCGGCGTCCTGCCGATCTACATCGACCCCTACGGCAAGGCCAACCAGGGCGAGCCGACGAGCTTCACCCTCAAGGACCGCCCGGAGGTCGTCGAGGCGCTGCGGTACCTGATCGACCACGGCGGCACCGTGATCATGCACGGCGTGACCCACCAGCTCGGCACGCTGAAGAACCCGTACCACGGGATAAGCGGCGAGGACTTCGAGTTCTTCCTCGCCCACCAGGACTCCAAGAAGTTCGTCATACCGGACGGGATGGTGCCCGGCATGTCGCGGGAGCGGACGCTAAAGCGCCTCGACCAAGGACTCGCGGAGTTCCGGGCCGCCGGACTGCCCCGGCCGCAGATTTTCGAGTTCCCCCACTACGCGGCCGGGCCGGTCGACTACGAGGCGGTCGGGCAGCGCTTCGGCTACCGCTACGACCAGACGATGAACTACGCGAGTTCGGTCCGTGGCGGCTTCCCCGACGCGCGGGAGCGGGCCGATCAGTTCTACCCGTACGGTGTCAGGGACGTCTACGGCTCGGCGGTGATCCCCGAGAACCTCGGCAACGTCGAGTCCACCGGGCACAACGGCCTTCCCCCGATCCACCCCGAGGACATCATCGACGCGGCCAAGCGCAATCTGGTCGTCCGGGACGGTGTGGCCAGCTTCTTCTACCACCCGCCCCTGGGCGTCGACGGGCTCCGCGAGATCGTGCAGGGCATCCTCGACCTGGGCTACGACTTCGTCCGTCCGTCGGACATCATGAAATGAGCCGACATGCCTGTCCCGCGCTCCTTCCGCATCGGCCGAGACTTCTTCGGGCACCGGTCCCCCCGCCGCGGGCAGCCCGTGACCGGCACGATGCCCGCTCAGCGCGGCTTCGCGCTGCCCACGTGGGAAACCGACGGGTACGAGGATCCGCACGCGCCCGCCTACCTCCGGCAGATCGCGTCCGTGGGCGCCAACTGGGTCCAACTGAACCCGACGTGGTACCAGTACGACCAGGGCACCGACGTCATCCGCACGACCTCGGAGACAGCCGGCGACAGCGGCGTCGCCCGGATGATCTACCTGGCCCACCGGCACGGGCTGAAGGTGCTGCTCAAGCCCCACGTCGATCTGGAGGACGACACCGACCGCGCGACCATCCGTCCCTCCTCCCCCGACGACTGGTTCAGGGCATACGGGGACTTCGTCGCCCACTATGCGCGCCTCGCCGCGTGGTGCGGTGCCGACGCCTTCGCCGTCGGCACGGAACTCGCCGGCACGGTCGGCGACCGGAGCCGCTGGCTCACGGTGGTCGCCCGCGCGCGCGAGTCCTACGCAGGCCCCTTGCTCTACGCGGCGAACTACGACGAGTACGAGAGCGTCGGATTCTGGGACGCGGTCGATCTCATCGGAATCGACGCGTACTGGCCCTTGAGCGATGCGCCGAGCAACGACGCACGGCGGCTCACCCGGGCATGGGGGCCCGTCCGTGACCGGCTGGCGCGAGTCGCCGCCGGGACCGGCAAGCAGATCCTGTTCACCGAAGCCGGTTACACGAGTGTGCGCGGTGGCGTGACCGCCCCGTACTCGTGGACCGTCTCGCCGACACCCGACGCCGCCGAGCAGGCCGCCGGTTATGAGTCGCTGCTCCGCGCGTTCACCGGCCGGCCGTGGTGGGCCGGCGTCCACTGGTGGGTCTGGGAGCAGTTGCCCGCCACGACCGGCCGGACCCGTTCACTGGACTACTCCGCCCACGGCAAGGACGCCGAGGGTGTGGTGGCCCGCTGGTGGGCGCCCCAAGGGCCCCGCGTGGGGACCGCCCACAGAGAGGCACGACAGACATGACTCTGGTCGCATCAGCAGTCCTGTTCACCTTCCTGCTCTACGTCCTCTTCATGTTCGCCCTCGGGCGCGGGGAGGGGCGGGAGGAACACAAGCACCGCAAGCACCGGCAGGGCCACCGGAGCGCCCCAGCACCCGCGAACGTGAACGCCGACCATCTGCTGTTCGCGTTCGTCCTGCCCTGCCTCAACGAGGAACTGGTGATCGCGTCGAGCCTGGAGCGGCTGCTGGCCCTGCCCGAACGCAACTGGGTCGCCCTCGTTGTCGACGACGGCTCGGACGATACGACCGCCGAGGTCGTCGAGCGCTTCGCCGACCCCCGGATCCTGCTGCTGCGACGCGTCCGGCCACAGGCCAGGCAGGGCAAGGGAGAAGCGCTCAACGCGGCGTACCGACACATCCGCACGGAGCTGATCCGGACACCGGCCTTCACCGGGTACGGCCGGGACGACATCGTGCTGGTGGTCGTCGACGCCGACGGGCGGATCAGGTCCGACGCGCTGTCAGTGGTGGCCCCGATGTTCCGGGACCCGGACATCGGCGCCGTACAGATCGCCGTGCGGATCCACAACGCCGCCGCCGGTCTGCTGGCCAGGCTCCAGGACGTCGAGTTCGTCACGTACACGGAAATCTTCCAGCGCGCCCGGAGCAGGCTCGGCAGCGCCGGTCTCGGAGGCAACGGTCAGTTCACCCGGCTCTCCGCGCTGGAGGCGCTGGGGAACGCACCCTGGACCCGCTGTCTCACCGAGGACCTCGACCTGGGCGTACGCCTTCTCTCCCACGGCTGGCGCACCCGGTTCACCCCGCACACCCAGGTGTGGCAGCAGGGCCTGACCCGGCTGCGGCCCTTCCTTCGCCAGCGCACCCGCTGGTTCCAGGGGCACCTCCAGTGCATCGCGGAGATCCCCCGGATCCTCACGTCACAGCTTCCCCTGCGGACCGTCGTGGACCTGCTGGTCGTCCTGACCCTGCCGCTGCTCGTCCTACTGACGACGTTCTCGGTGGCGGCCTTCTACGCGTCACTCATCAGCCTGGCGGCAGGCGGCGGGACGGAGATGCTGGAGACGGCGACGGCCAACTACGGCATCGTCCTGATCGTGTGGGGCCTCGTCTCGTTCGGCGTGGCACCCGTGTGCGCCTACGCCTACCGCCGGGCCGCGCGAACGAGTGTGCTGCGCAGCGTGGGGTACGGCCTGCTGTTCACCTTCTACTGCTACCACTGGCTGCCCGTGGGCTGGCTGGCCGTCGGCCGGCAACTGCTGCGCCGCAGCACGTGGGCGAAGACCCGGCGCCTCCCCGAGCCGCCACGGCGCCCCGTCGAACCTCAGCGCCAGACCGTCTCCTGACGCGCCGACACTTCCCATATGAACCAGATGCTCCCAATGCGGTGATCGTATGCTCTCGGTACGCTCCACATCAGACGGCAGGCTGCACGTGGCGGTCGTTCTCGGCACGCGGCCCGAGGCCATCAAACTGGCCCCGGTCATCCGGGCACTGGGGGATTCGCCACTGTTCGAACCGGTGCTGATCAATACCGGCCAGCACCGCGAGATGCTCGAGCAGATGCTGCGGCGGCTCGGGCTCACCGTGGGCCACGACCTCGCCGTGATGCGGGAGCGTCAGCAACTGTCCGCGCTCACCGCCCGTCTGATCGGCGGGCTGGGCGAGCTGATCCGCGAGGAACGGCCCGATCTGGTCATGGTGCAAGGCGATACGAGCAGCACACTGTGCGGGGCCCTCGCGGCCTTCTACGAACACGTCCCGGTGGCGCACGTGGAGGCGGGGCTGCGCAGTGGCGTCATCGACAACCCGTTCCCCGAGGAGCTCAACCGGCAGTTGGTCACCCGGATGGCGCGCTGGCACTTCGCGCCCACCCCGCGCGCGGCCGCCGCGCTGACGGCCGAGGCCGTACCCGCCTCGGCCGTCATGGTGACCGGCAACACGGTCATCGACAACCTGCTGTGGGCCCACCACCGGACGGACGGACGGTCCGCCTTCCGCAGCGGACGCCGGGGCCTGCTCGTCACACTGCACCGGCGGGAGAACCAGGGGGCCCGGATGCGGGCGCTCGCCGACACGCTGCTGCGGCTCGCCGAGCGCCCGGACGTCGAGGTGCTGGTGCCGCTCCACAAGAGCCCCGCCGTACGAGACGTACTCCTGCCCGCGCTGGGTGCGAACCCGCGGATCACCCTGACCGAACCGCTCGACTACTTCGACTTCATCGCCACCATGGCGGACTCCACTCTCGTCCTCACCGATTCCGGAGGCGTGCAGGAGGAGGCGCCCAGTTTCGACAAGCCGGTGCTGGTGCTGCGCGACACGACCGAACGCCCGGAAGTGGTCCGGGCGGGCGCTGCCAAGCTGGTAGGCACCGACCCCGGTGCGGTGCACGCGGCGGCCACCGCCCTGCTGGACGACCGGGTGCTGTACCGGCGCATGGCGGGAGCGCCCAACCCCTTCGGTGACGGCCACGCGTCGGAGCGGATCCTCGGTGCCCTGGCACACGACTTCGGCCGTGTCCCCGCTCCTGCCCGGCCCCTCGACGTCGTCACGGCCGGGTGAGGGGCCCCTCCGGCGCCTGGGCCGGCGCCGCTCTGCTGCTCCTGGCAGCGCTCCTGCTGCCCGCCTGCGACACCGATCCCGAAGCGGCCCGTTGGCAGGAGGGCAGCGAGCACGGGCCCTGGCGCGTCGTCTACGACGGCGACGGCAGCGTCACCGGTGAGGGCGGCACCATCACGCTCTCGCCCCAGCCGGCCCGGCAGACCGACAAGACGCATGCGGCGATGGTGGTGTCGAAGGACTCCTACGAAGACTTCACATACCGCCTGCGGATGCGCACGGTGAAACAGTTGCGCACACCGGATCACCCCAACCCGTGGGAGGCCGCGTGGGCCATCTGGCGCCACACCGACGACACGCACTTCTACTACCTGGTGCTCAAGCCCAACGGGTGGGAGCTGGGCAAGGCCAGCCCCGACTGTCCGGGAAACCAGTGCTTCCTCGCTACCCGGTCCGGCTCGTACCCGATCCACTCCTGGCACACGGTCGAGGTGCGCCAGACCGGCACCACGATGACCGTCCGCATCGACGACGAACCGATCGTCACCCACACCGACCGCCGCGCCCCCTACCCCCGGGGTGCCGTAGGCATGTACACCGAGGACGCCACGGTCGAGTTCGAGGACATCAGCGTACGGGGGCACGGCTGACGTCGTCGCCCCCGGACTCTGACCCGGGCCCGGTCTCGGACTCGGCCCACAGCGAGCGCACATGTCCCAGGTGCCGGGCCATGCACGCCTCGGCCGCCGCCGCGTCGCCGGTGAGCATGGTGTCGAGCAGCTCGTGGTGTTCCTGGGCGGAGGCGACGAGCAGGCCGCGTTCGGCGAGGGCCGTGAGGCCGTAGAGGCGGGCGCGTTTGCGGAGGTCGCCGACCGTTTCGACGAGGCGGTCGTTGCCGGAGAGGGCCAGCAGGGAGAGGTGGAAGCGGCGGTCGGCGTCGAGGTAGCGGATGAGGTCGTGGTCGCGGGCGCTGGTGACGATCTCCTCGGCGACCGGGCGCAGCTCCTCCAGCCGCCGGCGGTCCGCCGAGCGGGTGATGGCGCCGATGGTCGGCACCTCGATCAGGGCGCGCAGTTCCGTGTACTGGTCGAGGTCGCGTTCGCTGACCTCGGTGATCCTGAACCCCTTGTTGCGTACGGGTTCGACCAGGCCCTCGCGCGCCAGGTCGAGCATCGCCTCGCGCACGGGCGTGGCGGAGATGCCGAAGTCGGCCGCGAGGGCCGGGGCGGAGTAGACCGCGCCGGGTTGCAGCTCACCGGCGATCAGGGCGGCGCGCAGGGCGTTCGCCACCTGGTCGCGCAGGCGTTCCTGGCTGGTGATCAGGTGCTTCAGGTGCTGGCCGGCCATGGTGCTGCCTCCGTGCAGGTCGTCGGGATCGTAGGGGATCAGAGGAGGAAGCCCGCGGGGAAGGGGTCGGCGGGGTCCAGGAAGTACTGGGCGGTCCCGGTGATCCAGGCGCGGCCGGTGATGGCGGGTATGACGGCGGGCAGGCCGCCGACCGTCGTCTCGCCGGTGAGCCGCCCCGTGAACCGCGTACCGATGAACGACTCGTTGACGAAGTCGCGCCCGAGCGGCAGGTCACCGCGCGCGTGGAGCTGGGCCATGCGGGCGGAGGTGCCGGTGCCGCACGGTGAGCGGTCGAACCAGCCGGGGTGGATGGCCATGGCGTGCCGGGAGTGGGCGGCGTCGGAGCCGGGGGCGGCGAGGTAGACGTGCTTGACGCCGCCGAAGGACGGGTCCTCGGGGTGGACGGGGCGTTCGGTGGCGTTGACGGCGTCCATGACGGCGAGCCCGGCGGCGAGCAGGTCGTCCTTGCGGGACCGGTCGAAAGGGAGCCCGAGAGTGTTCAGCTCGACGAAGGCGTAGAAGTTGCCGCCGTACGCCAGGTCATAGGTGACCGTGCCGAAGCCGGGCACCTTGACCGTCCGTTCGAGGGCGACGCAGAAGGCGGGGACGTTGGTGAGGGTGACGGACGTCGCGGCCCCGTCCTCGACCCGGACGTCGACGCTCACCAGTCCGGCGGGGGTGTCGAGGCGGACGGTGGTGACCGGCTCGGTCACGGGCACCATGCCGGTCTCGACCAGGACGGTGGCGACGCCGATGGTGCCGTGCCCGCACATGGGCAGCAGCCCGGACACCTCGATGAACAGGACGCCGACGTCGGCGTCGGGCCGGGTCGGCGGTTGCAGGATGGCGCCGCTCATGGCGGCGTGGCCGCGCGGCTCGTACATCAGGAGGGTGCGTACGTGGTCGAGGTGGTCGATGACGTGCCGGCGCCGCTCGGCCATGGTGGCGCCCGGGATGGTGCCGACCCCGCCGGTGATGACGCGGGTCGGCATGCCCTCGGTGTGCGAGTCGACGGCGTGGTAGACGTGCCGGGTCCGCATGGCTAGGCGAGTCCTTCCGCGAGCGCCTTCTCGGTGGCGGCGCGGACGACGGCGGAGTGCTCGTCGGAGAGCGGGCTACGGGGCGGGCGGCACGGCCCGCCCCGGTACCCGGCGAGGTCCATGGACAGCTTGATCGCCTGGACGAACTCGGGCTTGGAGTCCCAGCGCAGCAGCGGGTGCAGGGCCCGGTAGAGCGGCAGGGCGGTGTCCAGGTCGTGGGCGACGGCGGCCCGGTAGAGGGCGACGGACGCGGCGGGCAGGGCGTTGGGGTAGCCGGCGATCCAGCCCACGGCACCAGCGAGCGCCAGCTCCAGCAGCACGTCGTCGGCGCCGATCAACAGGTCCAGGTCCGGCGCCAGTTCGGCGGTCTCGTACGCGCGGCGCACATCGCCGCTGAACTCCTTGACGGCGACGATGCTGCCGTCGCCGTGCACCTGCGCGAGCAGCGAGGGTGTCAGGTCGACCTTGGTGTCGTAGGGGTTGTTGTACGCGACGACAGGGAGGCCGGCGCGCGCCACCTCGGCGTAGTGGGCGCGTACGGAAGCGGCGTCGGCGCGGTACGCGTTGGGCGGCAGCAGCAGGACGGACCCGCAGCCCGCCTCCGCCGCCTGCTCGGCCCACCGGCGGGCCTCGGCGCTGCCGTACGCGGCGACGCCGGGCATCACCCGCGCCCCGTCGCCCGCCGCCTCGACGGCGACGCGGACGACACGGGCCCGCTCGTCGTCGGTCAGGGTCTGGTACTCGCCGAGCGAGCCGTTGGGGACGACGCCGTCGCAGCCGCGGGCGACGAGCCGGGCGACGTGTTCGGCGTACGCGTCGTAGTCGACGGTCAGGTCGTCACGGAACGGCAGGGAGGTGGCGACCATGACGCCGTGCCAGGGAGAGATGCGGTGGTCCATCATTCGGCTCCTGGTGGTTGTGCCAGCTGACTGAGCGGTACGGGGCAGGAGAGCGGGCGCCGGTCGGGCGCCGGGTCCTGTCCCGCGAGGCGGGCGACGGCAGGTCCGCACATGCGGCCCTGGCACCAGCCCATTCCGGCGCGGGTGAGCAGCTTGACGGTACGGGTGTCCCGGGCGCCCAGGTCGGTGACGGCTCGGCGGACGCGGTCGGCGGTGACCTCCTCGCAGCGGCACACCTCGGTGGCGCCGTCCAGCCAGTCGGTCCAGCCGGGGCCGGGCCGGTGGGCTGCGGCCATGCCGTCGGCGAAGGTGCGGAGCCGGGCGCGGCGGCGGGTGAGTGCTCCGGGCGGGCGGCGCCCGGCGATGGAGAGGGCGGCGATCTCGCCCTCCACGCGGGCGAGTTCGGCGCCGCCGACGCCGCACGTCTCGCCGGCGGCCCAGATGCCCGGCACGGAGGTGCGCTGCTGGGCGTCGACGTCCAGGGCGGGGGTGCCGTCGGGCGTGCGGCGGGTGGCGCAGCCGAGGCCGGTGGCGAGCTCCAGCTGCGGGACGAGGCCGTGGCCGACCGCGAGGGCGTCGCACGGGATGCGGCGGCCGGTGCCGGGGACGGGGCGCCAGTCGGCGTCGAGCCGCGCGACGGTCACGGCTTCGACGCGGGTGGTGCCGTGGGCGGCGGTGACCGCGTGGCGGGTGAGGAGGCGCGTGCTGTGGCGGAGGAGGGCGCCGCCGTGCAGGGCGCCTTGGGCGAGCTTGGCCGGGTTGCGTACGAGGGCGGGGGCGTGGCGGGCGTACGCGGTGTAGTCGGCCGCCTCGACGAGGGCGGGGACCCGGGCTCCGGCGGCGGCCAGTGTGGTGGCGACGGCGAGCAGCAGGGGCCCGCTGCCCGCGACGACGATACGGCGGCCGGGGAGGACGCCCCCGGCCTTGAGCATCGCCTGGGCGCCGCCCGCCCCGACGACGCCGGGCAGCGTCCAGCCGGGGAAGGGGAGCTGGCGCTCGTACGCGCCAGTGGCGAGGAGGACGGCGCGGGCGCGGACGGCGGCGGGGACCTCGTCAGGGCCCACGACGGCGTGCAGGAGCCAAGCGGCGCCGTCGGGGACGACGGTCCAGACGTGGTGGGTGGGCAGGTGGCGCACACCGGTCAGCTTGCGTACGAGAGGGCACACCGCGCGGGGCACGGGGCCACCCGCCGGGTGGCGGTGGATCTGGCCGCCAGGCCTGTCCGCCGCGTCCAGCAGGGTGACGTCAAGGCCGAGTCCGGCGGCGGTCGCGGCGGCGGCGAGCCCGGCCGGCCCGGCGCCCACGATGGCCAGGTCAGCGGTCATGGCCGGTTCCCTCCTGGGTGGTGACCGTGTCGCCGGGGCGGGCGGGCAGAAGACAGGCGCGCTGGTTGGGGCGGCCGTTGACGGTGGCGAGGCAGTCGTAGCAGGTGCCGATCCCGCAGAACGCGCCGCGTGGTGCCCCGCCGTGCCGGGTGGTGCGCCAGGCGAGGATGCCCGCGCCCCACAGGGCGGCGGCGACGGACTGGCCCGGCACGGCGGTGACGGGGCGCCCGTCGAAGGTGAGCGTGAACGGCGCGGGTTTCATCGGGCGGCTCCTTCGGTGTCGTCGAAGTCCCTGTCGTCGAAGTCCGTGTCGTCGAAGCGGTCGGGGCGGAACGGCCGGATGTCCAGGGCCGGTTGCTCCCCACGCAGTACGTCGGCCACGACCCGCCCGGTCGCCGGGGCGAGGCCGATGCCCGCGCCCTCGTGGCCGCACGCGTGGTAAAGGCCCGGCACGCGCGCGTCCGGGCCGATGGCCGGGAGGTGGTCCGGCAGATAGGGCCGGAAGCCGTGGTACGCCCGGATGGCGCGTACGCCGCCCAGGACCGGGAACAGGGCCGTGGCCTGCGCGGCGAGCCGCCGCAGCGCCTCCGTCGACAGCGTCCGGTCGAAGCCGACGCGCTCGCGGGTGGCGCCGATCAGGACCGTCCCGGCGGGGGTGCCCTCCAAGACGGCGGAGGACTGCAGGGCCGCCGAACCGCTGGCGACGTCGGCGATGTAGTCGGCCGCGTACACCTTGTGGCGCACGAGCCGGGGCGGGAGCGGTTCGGTGACGAGGACGAAGCCGCGCCGGGGCAGCACGGGCAGGTGGACGCCGGCCAGTTCGGCCAGCGCTCCGCCCCAGGTGCCGGTGGCGTTGACGACGGCGGGGGTGTGGAGGTCGCCGCGTGCGGTGCGTACGCCCCGGACGGCGCCGGACCGGTCGGTGAGCACGGCCGTGACCGCTTCACCGAGCCGCACGTCCGCCCCGGAGGCGCGCAGGAGCTGGGCGGCGGCCATGGCGGGCTGTACCTGGGCGTCGTCGGGGTAGTGGAATCCGCCGGCGAGGCCGGGCGCGAGGTGCGGTTCGAGGTCATGGAGCCCGTGGCCGGGGATCTCGTACGCCTCGACGCCCTCCTTTCCCTGCCCCGCGGCGAAGGCCCGCAGTGCGGTGAGGGCGGCCTCGTCGGATGCGACGACGAGACCGCCCTTGGGCTCGTACTCGGTCTCCGGTGGGAGCGTTTCGGCGAGTTCACGCCACAGTCGGGTGGACAGCAGCGCGAGGTCGAGCTCCGGGCCCGGCTCCTTGTCGGAGACGAGCAGGTTGCCTTCTCCGGCACCTGTGGTGCCGCCCGCGACGGGACCGCGGTCGACGACGGTGACGGCGAGGCCGGCTCGGCCGGCGTAGTACGCACAGGCCGCTCCGACGACTCCGGCTCCGATGATCACGGCGTCCGGCACATGACTCACGTGTCTCGTGGGCACGGCAGTAACATTTCACATGTTACTGCGTCTGTACAGAGCGCCGTCCGGGGCCAAATCCCTTACCCGCAGGACCGGTTCACGTCCTCAGCGGCCCCTCGCACACATAGTCCGAGGTCCCGGCCCGACCGTCGGACCAGATCTCCACCTCGCCGAACGCGCAGTTCATGTCGGCGAGGTTGGTGGAGGCGGGGGCGGCCCGGTCGAGGAGGAAGTGGTCGACCGTCTCGGACATGTCCCTGAAGACCCGGTCCGCGCTGCCGGCGTCGGTCAGGCGGGCGGTGACCCGCCCGGTGCAGACGAACCGCCGCGTGCCCGGGTCGCTGTTGTCCGTGCAGGACGGGCCGGCCCCGGTCGCCGCCGCGAAGGAGGAGCGTACGGCCTCGGCGGTGGCGTCCCGCAGCCTGTCGTTGGGTGTGTACCGGGTGTTCGGCACGAACAGCTCGTCGACCTTGGCGGTCTGCGCGTCCAGGAAGGCGTCGTACGCCCGCTGGATCACCGCGTCCCGGCCCAGCCGGTCGCGCCAGGCGTCGAAGGCGGCCGGGTCGTCGGCGCGCAGGTGGTGGTACATCTCCCGTAGCACGCCCGGCCGTTCGGTCCACAGGTACGTGAAGAACGTGCCCGCGTAGGCGTAGAAGCGGAAGCCGTCACCCTCGTAGGTGGCGTGCAGCAGCTGGTCCACGGTCATGCGCGGGCGGCCGTTGGCGGTGTCGGTGATGACGCTCTTGACGAGGGACTTGCGTACGGCGACACCGTCGTCACGGGTCGCACCGTCGAAGAACTCGGCCGTCCCCTCGTCCATGGCGGTGGTGCGGTCGCCCTGGTACCAGGGGCCTTCACCGAAGTAACCGGGCACGGCGAACCGGCCGTTGAGGTAGTGCACATACTCGTGCCGGAACAGCTCCTCCAGCGTCAGCGAGGAGTCCTGCGGAACACGCCGCTGGTACGTGTAGAAGGTCGCGCCGCGCTCGATATAGATACCGCCGTTATCTGTATCCATGCCGGTCAGGAGCGGGTGGTAGTTCTCGTAGTCCGCGCGGGAGGCGTACAGGACGATGGTGAGGGCGGTGTTGGAGTCTCCCGCGAGCGGCCGGTCCGTACCCAGTACGCGGTGGAACTGCGCCTTGACCTGCTTGCTCGCGTAGTAGAGCTGGTCGACGGTGGCGCGGTCGAGGCCGGTGCGGACCTTGATGGCCGCGTTGTCGTAGCGGTACGCGTGGGGGAAGATCTCCCGCTCGATGTCGTCCTTGCAGACGCGGTACGGCTCGCACGCCTCGTAGAAGTTGAGCCAGGACGCGAGGCGCGCCCAGGGGGCGCTGCCCCGCCCGAAGTCGCGGGCGACGGGCGCGAGGAGCACCCCGATGTCGGGCACGATCCTGGACGTCAGGGCCGTGATCTGGCCGAAGCGACCGTACTCGGCGAGGGCGTCCCGTACGGCCCACTCATTGGGCGTGCCCTTGAGGTGGGTGTACGTGGAGAACTTCCGGAAGGCGTCGCGGTAGGGGGCGTTGCGGGCGACGAGCGTGTGGAAGGCGGTGTCCTTGTTGCCGGGGTAGACGCCCAGGTAGTTGACGGAGAGCGCGGCGAGGGCGGCGCCGCCCCAGGCGGGGTCCTTGTAGGTGGTGGTGTGGTACTGGTCCATGGTGGCCAGCACCTTGCGTATCAGGTCCGGTTGGGAGTGGCGCAGCCCCGGCGCGCTGCCCGCGTAGAGCGCTTCGCGCAGGGACTCGGCGTTGGTGCGGGTGGCGTCGAAGGAGCGGCGCGCCGTGCCGAAGGCGTGGATGGCGCGGCGCATGGCCTCGGTGGTGGGCGGGTCGGTGACGTCGAGTTCGCCGCGCGAGAAGTCGTGGTACGCCACCGCGTGCAGGTAGGTGAGCATCTCCAGCAGGTGGCTACCGTTCTTGCCGTCGTGGGCGGCGGCGAGGGCGGATATGCGGCGGGAGACGGCCTGGACGTGCGCGTCGGACATGACCGGCGCGAGGCGGGCGTCCCAGGTCCAGATCAGGCCGCGCAGACAGCCGTCGGCGGTGACGGCCGGGTCGGCGAGGAAGTCGGCGAACGCCTCCGGCGCGAGGCTTGTCACCTCGTCGAGGGCGCACGGAGCGGCGGCCGACGTGTACGCCGGCGTCTGCGGCCCCGGTACGCGTGCGGTGGCGCGCCCGCCGGGCGCCGGGGCGGGCCTCGGTCCGGCCGTGGGCGCGGTGGCGAGGCGCTCGACCTCGTCGTGCGGGCGATCGCCGGACACCGGACGCGATTGCCCGGCCTCGTACGCCTCGGCTGCGGGCGCACTCTCGGCCGCCACGCCGAGCAGCGCCGCGGTGGCGACGGCGCCGGCGAGGACGGCTCTGAGCAGGGGACTGCGTATGAATCGCTGGGACACCTGCGGCTCCTGTGTCGGAGGTGGGGAGTGGTCCGTTCAGCGGTGCGGAGAGCGGTGGCTGCAGATTGATGAGCACATGCCACTGCCGTGTGACGTGCAACATAGTAATGTGACATTGCACTGACAACCCTTCCGCGCCCCCGAGTTGCCCCCTCCCGGCGCGGGGACGTGCCTGTTGGGCTCGCCCGTACCCGCAACGGTCAGCCTGTGCCGTCAGGCGGGAACAGTGAGCCGCTTCACCATGATCGCGAACACGGGCGAGTCATCAAACGGCTTCTGCTCGCCGAGCTTTTCGTGACCCCAGGTCTCGTAGAGCGCCTGTACCTTCGGGTGCCTCACGTCGACAAGGAGGCCGTAGGCGAACCCGGTGGGCGCCCCCTGCTCGAGCCCGACGACACAGGACCGGCTCTCCTTGCTGCTCCAGTGGTCGACGAACCAGGCGAAGCGTTCCCTCTCATGGAATCGATCCACGCCTGGGAGTTTTTTGCGTTCGACGTTCGACGTTCGACGTTCGACAACAGGCTGAGCAGATGGATACGGGCGGTCGCTCGGGTTTCCCACCGCGTGATCATCAGGAGTCCACACCCCCGCTCCGACGATCGCGCGATGCCGTACCCGTTCACAGCCGGGCCGCGACAAGATCGCGAAGCCGGAGTGAAGGATTAGGTGATCCATCAACAAATCGCCCCGGTTTCAAGAAGGCGTGGGCGGGGGACAAGGCCCCGCCCACGCCACGGCCCCAGGGGTGAAACCGCCGGTCTTCAGTCCAGCACCGCGAACCCGTCCAGTTCCACCAGCGCCTGGGCGTCCCAGAGGCGGGACGCGCCGATGACCGCCATCGCCGGGTAGTCGCGGCCCGCGAGGCGGCGCCAGATGCGGCCGAGTTCGGGGGCGCGGGTGCGGTAGTCGGCGACGTCCGTGGCGTAGACGGTGACGCGGGCGAGGTCGGCGGGGGTGCCGCCCGCGGCCTTGAGGGCGGCCAGGAGGTTACCGAGGGCGGTCTCGAACTGTTCCGGGAGGGTGTCCCCCACCACCCGCCCGGCTCCGTCGAGCGCGGTCTGGCCGGCGAGGAAGACCAGGCGGGATCCGGTGGCGGTGACCGCGTGGGAGAAGCCCGTGGGTGGGGAGAGCTCGGCGGGGTTGACGCGTTCGAGGCTCATCGGGCGTACAGCTCCTTCGCGATGATCGTGCGCTGGACCTCGGTCGCGCCCTCGTAGATGCGGGGCGCCCGCACCTCCCGGTACAGGTGCTCCAGCAGGTGGCCGCGTTGCAGGGCGCGGGCGCCGTGGAGCTGGACGGCGGCGTCGACGACGTACTGCGCGGTCTCGGTGGCCAGGAGCTTGGCCATGGCGGCGCGCTTGGGGACGTCCGCGGCGCCCGCGTCGTACGCCGCTGCCGCCGCGTACACGAGCAGGCGGGCTGCCTCCGTGCGGGTGGCCATCTCGGCGACCTGGTGGGCCACGGCCTGAAGGTCCTTCAGGACGCCGCCGAAGGCCGCCCGTCCGGCCGTGTGGGCGAGCGTCGCGTCCAGGGCGGCCTGGGCCATGCCGACCGCGAAGGCGCCGACGCTGGGCCGGAAGAGGTTGAGGGTGGTCATGGCGACGCGGAAGCCCCCGTCCACCTCGCCGAGGACATCCGCGCGGGTGACCGGCACGGCGTCGAAGTGGAGCGCGCCGATGGGGTGCGGGGACAGCATGTCGAGCGGGGTGCCGGTGAGGCCGGGGCGGTCGGCGGGGACGAGGAAGGCGGTGACGCCGCGCGCTCCGGCGCCCGGTGTGGTGCGGGCGAAGACGGTGGAGAAGTCGGCCTCGGGGGCGTTGGAGATCCAGCGCTTCTCGCCGGTCAGCCGCCAGCCGTCCCCCGCCGGTGCCGCCTCCAGCGCGAGCGCCGCCGCGTCCGATCCCGCGTCCGGCTCGCTGAGCGCGAACGCGGCGACCGCACGGCCCGCCGTCACCTCCGGCAGCCAGCGCGCCCGCTGTTCGGGCGTGCCGGAGGCGGCGACCGGATGGGCGCCGAGGCCCTGGAGGGCCAGCGCGGTCTCCGCCTCCGTACAGGCCTGGGCGAGGGATTCGCGCATCAGGCACAGATCGAGGGCGCCCGCGCCGAAGAGGCGGCCGATCAGGCCCAGTTCGCCGAGCGCGGCGACCAGCGGGCGGTTGACCCGGCCCGGCTCGCCCTTCTCGGCGAGCGGGCGGAGGCGTTCGGCGGCCAGGGCGCGCAGCTCGGCGCACCAGGCGGTTTGGGCTGGATCGAGTGAGAATACGGGCATTCATGCCCCCTCAAAGACATCTATCGCGAGCCGTTGACTGTCGTCACATCAACGATACGCTCGATGAGCGTTCCCACCACGCCAAGGGGGCGAACCATGGAGCTCACGCCTTCGGCCCATCGCGACACCTTTGCCCGGGAGCATCTGCCACCGCGCGAGCAGTGGCCGGAGCTCGTCTTCGACCTCCCCGAGCTGCGCTACCCCGACCGGCTCAATTGCGGGGCGGAACTTCTGGACCGCACGGTGGAGCGGTTCGGCGCGGACCGGCCGGTCTTCCGGGACGGCGCCGGCCGGGTCTGGACGTACGGCGAGCTCCGCGGCCGCGTCGACCGGATCGCCCACGCGCTCACCCGCGACCTGGGCGTGGTGCCCGGCAACCGCGTGCTGCTGCGTGGGCCCACCACGCCCTGGCTGGCGGCCTGCTGGCTGGCGGTGATGAAGGCGGGCGCGGTCGCCGTCACCGTACTGGCGGGGCAGCGCGCGCGGGAGCTGGCCGTGATGTGCGAGATGGCCGAGGTGTCCCACGCGCTGTGCGACGTCCGCGCGGTGGACGACCTGGTGAAGGCGGAGGTACCGGGGCTGCGGATCACGGCGTACGGCGGTGACGCGCCCGACGACCTGCTGCACCTCGCGGCCCGGCGCCCCGGCGCGTACGAGGCGGTCGACACGGCGGCCGACGACGTCGCGCTGATCGCGTTCACGTCCGGGACGACCGGGCGGCCCAAAGGGTGCATGCACTTCCACCGCGATGTGCTGGCCGTCGCGGACACGTTCTCCGCGCGCGTGCTGCGGCCCGGGCCGGACGACCTGTTCGCGGGCAGTCCGCCGCTGGGGTTCACCTTCGGGCTCGGCGGCCTGGTGATCTTCCCGATGCGGGCGGGCGCCTCGGCGCTGCTGCTGGAGCAGGCCGGGCCCAGGCAGCTCCTCCCGGCGGTCGCCGAGCACCGGGTGACGGTGCTGTTCACCGCGCCGACCGCCTACCGGGTGATGCTGGACGAGCTCGACGCGTACGACACCTCGTCGCTGCGCCGCTGTGTGTCGGCCGGCGAGAACCTGCCCGCCGCCACCTGGCACGCCTGGTACGAACGGACCGGGCTGCGCCTGATCAACGGCATCGGCGCCACCGAGCTGCTGCACATCTTCGTCTCCGCGGCCGACGACGCGATCCGCCCCGGGACGACGGGGGTGCCGGTTCCCGGGTGGCACGCGCGCGTGGTGGACGATTCCGGTGAGCCGGTCCCGGACGGACAGGAGGGGTTCCTGGCCGTGCGTGGCCCGGTGGGGTGCCGCTATCTGGCCGATCCCCGCCAGAGCGAGTACGTCCGGCACGGCTGGAACATCACGGGCGACACCTACGTACGCGACCCGGACGGCTACCTGCGCTATGTCGCCCGCGCGGACGACATGATCATCTCGGCCGGGTACAACATCGCCGGCCCCCAGGTCGAGGAGGCCCTGCTGGCCCACCCCGATGTGGTGGAGGCGGCCGTGGTCGGCCATCCGGACGAGGTGCGCGGCCAGATCGTGGTGGCGTACGCGGTGCTGCGCGACGGCCTGCCCCGCGACGACTCCACCGCCCAGGCGCTGCGCGCCTTCGTCAAGGGCCGCCTCGTCCCGTACAAGTGCCCGCGCCGGATCGTGTTCCTGGACGCCCTCCCCCGTACGGCCACCGGGAAGCTGCAACGGTTCCGGCTGCGTGACCAGGACGCACCCCGGGACACATCCCAGGACACACCCGAGGACACGCCCGTAAAGTGATCACGTGGCCGAGCAGCACACCCCGCGTTCCCTGATCGTCTCCCTGTACGGCGCGTACGGGCGGACGCCCGACAACGCCCCGCTGCCGGTGGCCGAGCTGATCCGGCTGCTGGCGGTGCTGGGCGTGGACGCGCCGTCGGTGCGTTCCTCCGTCTCGCGGCTCAAGCGCCGCGGACTGCTGGAGCCGCGCCGTACCCCGGACGGGGCGGCCGGGTACGCCCTTTCGGACGACGCCCGGCAGCTCCTGGACGACGGCGACCGGCGGATCTACGCGGCGGGCGAGCCTCACGAGGACGACGGCTGGGTCCTCGCCGTCTTCTCGGTGCCCGAGGTGGAGCGGCACAAGCGGCACCTGCTGCGCTCACGGCTGGGCCGCCTGGGCTTCGGGACGGCGGCCCCCGGCGTGTGGATCGCGCCCGCCACGCTGTACGAGGAGACCCGGCACACCCTCCAGCGGCTCCAGCTCGATCCGTACGTGGACCTGTTCCGCGGCGAGCACCTGGGCTTCGCGGCGACGGCGGAGGCGGTGGGCCGGTGGTGGGACCTGGCGGCGATCGCCAAGCTGTACGAGGAGTTCCTGGACCTCCACGAGCCGGTGCTGCGCGCCTGGTCGACGCGCGAGCCGTCGCCGGAGGAGGCGTACCGGGACTACCTGCTCGCGCTGGACTCCTGGCGCCGTCTGCCGTACGCGGACCCCGGCCTGCCGGCCGCGCTGCTCCCGGCGGGGTGGCCGGGGGGCAGGGCGGCGGCGGTCTTCGGCGGGCTGCACGGGCTGCTGCGGGACAAGGGGGAGGCGTTCGTCAGGGGCGGGGACCCGGCGTGAGCCGGGCCGCCGGCCTCAGGGTCGGGGAGCCAGGCTGAGGCGCGGCTTGGGGGCGTCCGTGCGGCCCGTGGGCGGCTTGCGGCTGCCCGCGCGGTACGGGAGCGGCCAGGCCGCGCCGGGGCCGTCGTAGCCCTGGTCGGCGGCGGCGTGCAGGGTCCAGTGCGGGTCGTAGAGGTGCGGGCGGGCCAGGGCGCACAGGTCGGCGCGGCCGGCCAGCAGCAGGGAGTTGACGTCGTCCCAGGACGAGATCGCGCCGACCGCGATGACGGGGACCTTCAGGGCGTTGCGGATCTTGTCGGCGTACGGGGTCTGGTAGGAGCGGCCGTACTCGGGGCGCTCGTCGGGCACGACCTGGCCGGTGGAGACGTCGATCGCGTCGGCGCCGTGCCGCACGAAGGCGCGGGCGATCTCGACGGCCTCCTCGGCGGTGGTGCCGCCGGGCGCCCAGTCGGTGGCCGAGATGCGTACGGTCATGGGCCGCTCGCCGGGCCAGGCGGCCCGTACCGCGTCGAAGACCTCCAGCGGGAAGCGGAGCCGGCCGGCCAGGGAGCCGCCGTAGGCGTCGGTGCGGCGGTTGGTGAGCGGGGAGAGGAACCCGGACAGCAGGTAGCCGTGGGCGCAGTGCAGCTCCAGCAGGTCGAACCCGGCCCGGGCGGCGCGCCGGGCGGCCGCCGCGAACTGTTCCCTTATGTCGGTAAGCGCGGCCCGGTGCAGTTCGTACGGCACCTGGTTGACGCCGGGGCGGTAGGGGATCGGGGAGGCGGCGACCACGGGCCAGTTGCCGGAGTCGAGGGGCTGGTCGATGCCCTCCCACATGAGCTTGGTGGAGCCCTTGCGGCCGGAGTGGCCGAGCTGGACACCGATGGCGGTGCCCGGCGACTGCTGGTGGACGAAGTCGGTGACGCGGCGCCAGGCGGCGGCCTGGCCGGGGGTCCACAGACCCGCGCAGCCGGGGGTGATGCGGCCCTCAGGGCTGACGCAGACCATCTCGGTCATGACGAGGCCGGCGCCGCCGAGCGCGCGGGCGCCGAGGTGGACGAGGTGGAAGTCGCCCGGGACGCCGTCCACGGCGGAGTACATGTCCATGGGTGAGACGACGACCCGGTTGCGCAGGGTCAGGCCGCGCAGCCGGAACGGGGTGAACATCGGCGGGGTGCCCGGCGGGCACCCGAAGTCCCGCTCGACGGCGTCGGTGAAGCGCGGGTCGCGCAGCCGCAGGTTGTCGTGGGTGACACGGCGGCTGCGGGTGAGGAGGTTGAACGCGAACTGGCGGGGCGGCTGGTCCAGGTAGCCCGCGAGGTCCTCGAACCAGCGGAGGCTGGCGGCGGCCGCGCGCTGGGTGGACTCGACGACGGGGCGGCGTTCGGCCTCGTACGCGGCCAGCGCCTGCCCCAGGTCGGGCTGCTCCTCGACGCAGGCGGCGAGCGCGAGGGCGTCCTCGACGGCGAGTTTGGTGCCGGAGCCGATGGAGAAGTGCGCGGTGTGGGCGGCGTCGCCGAGGAGCACGGTGGTGCCGTGCGACCAGCGCTCGTTGACGACGGTACGGAAGGCGGTCCACGACGAGTTGTTGGAGGCGAGCTGCCGGCCCTGGAGCGCGTCGGCGAAGATCTTGGCGCAGCGGGCGATGGATTCCTGCTCGTCGAGCTCGTCGAACCCGGCCGCCCGCCAGACCTCCTCGCGCATCTCGACGATGACGGTGGAGGCGTCCGCCGCGTACGGATAACCATGCAGCTGCATGACCCCGTGCTCGGTTTCGGCCACCTCGAAGCGGAAGGCGTCGAAGGCGAAGTCGGCGGCGAGCCAGATGTAGCGGCAGCGGTGGGTGGTGAGGTGGGGCGCGAAGACGTCGGCGTGCGCCTCGCGGGTCCTGCTGTGTACACCGTCGGCGGCGACGACCAGGTCGTACGAGGCGGCCAGCTCGGCGGCGGGCGGCGCCTCGGTACGGAAGCGGAGGCGTACGCCGAGGTCGGCGCAGCGCTCGTGGAGGATCTGAAGGAGCCGGCGGCGGCCGAGGGCGGCGAAGCCGTGGCCGCCGGAGGTGAGGGTGCGGCCGCGGTGGACGATGTCGATGTCGTCCCAGCGGACGAACTCGGCCTGGAGGGCTGCGTAGACGGCGGGGTCGGCGTGCTCGATGCCGCCGAGGGTCTCGTCGGAGAGGACGACACCGAAGCCGAAGGTGTCGTCGGCGGCGCCCCGCTCCCAGACGGTGATGTCACGGGCGGGGTCGAGGCGCTTGAGCAGCGCGGCGGCGTACAGCCCGCCGGGGCCGCCGCCGATGACGGCGACGCGCAGGGGACGCGGACGTGAGGGTCCCATGGCCGGTCACCGCCCCTGCCACTTGGGCGGCCGCTTCTCGGTGAAGGCGGCATGGAACTCGGCGTAGTCCTCACCGTTCATGAGCAGGGCCTGGGTGGCGGCGTCGAGTTCGACGGAGGCGGCCAGCGGCATGTCGAGCTCGGCCGTCAGCAGCGCCTTGGTCTGGGCGTACGCGAGGGCGGGGCCGTCGGCGAGCCGGCGGGCGAGCTCGGCGGCGCGGGCGTCGGCGCCGCCTTCCTCGGTCAGCTCGCTGACCAGGCCGATGCGTTCGGCCTCGGGGGCGCGGACGGGTTCGCCGAGCATCAGCAGCCGGGTGGCGTGCCCGAGGCCGACGACGCGCGGGAGGAGATACGCGGCGCCCATGTCGCCGCCGGAGAGGCCGACCTTGGTGAAGAGGAACGCGAACCGGGCGGAGGGGTCGGCGACCCGGAAGTCGGCGGCGAGCGCGAGGACGGCGCCGGCGCCCGCCGCGACCCCGTGGACGGCGGCGATCACGGGGAAGGGTGCCTCGCGCAGCGCCCGGACGACCTGGCCGGTCATGCGGTTGAAGTCGAGGAGCTGGGCGGTGTCCATGGCGAGGGTGGCGCCGATGATGTCGTCGACGTCGCCGCCGGAGCAGAAGCCGCGCCCTTCGCCCGCGAGGACCAGGGCGCGCACGGCGCGCTCCCGGGACAGCTCGGCGAGCAGGTCACGCAGGTCTGCGTAGGCACCGAAGGTGAGCGCGTTGAGCTTGGCGGGTCGGGCGAGGGTGACGGTGGCGACGCCGTCGTCGACGGCGAGCCGTACGTGCTGCCACTCCTCGGTGCGGGGCGCGGAGCTGGAGAACGGGCTCATGAGGTGCGGCCTCCCTCGATCTGCCTCGATCTGCCCCGGTCCACCTGGGCAGATACCTGCTCCTCGAAGCTATCACTTGTACGTGACTTCCGTCACGCAGGCGCGATACGCTGGCCGGTGACCTTGTCACAGCTGTCCGTAACCGGCGACGGTCCTGTATCAGCTGTGGCACATGTCTCCCCATGGATGGGCGGGGGCCTCTGGTGTGACTGCTCGCCCTTCGTAAGGTGAGGACAGGGCCTCACAGGTCCCTGCCGTCTCTGCTGTCTCTACCGTCTCGCCGCTCTCGTGTTGTGCCCCGCTCCTCTCCCCCTTCCCTTCTCCCGAATGGAACCGGCTTCACCGAACGGACCCCGCCTTGCTCGAAGCATCCGGACCCTCCTCCTGGCGCGTCGCGCTGCCGCACACGACGGCCGCGGTGCCCATCGCCCGTGCCCTGATACGGACGGCGCTCGCGGATCTGGACGCGTCGGCCTACCGGGACACCGCCGAGCTGCTGACGGCCGAGCTGGTGGCGAACGCGGTGGAGCACACCGCCGGCAAGGGTCCGATCGAGCTGGTGGTGCGGCTGCTGCCGAGCGGCTGCCAGGTCGAGGTCCACGACCGTGACCCCGCGCCGCCGGGCGACCTGGCGCCGGAACACGACACCCCGCCCGATCCGTGGCAGGAGCACGGGCGGGGCCTGCTGCTGATCCGTACCCTCAGCGCGGCGTGCGGCCACCGGCGTACCGACCGGGGCAAGGCCGTCTGGTTCACGCTCCCGGGGTTGCAGACCCCGTGACCGGGCCGGTGGGCGTGGCGAGCCGCGAGTTGCGGCGCCCGTACAGCGCGTACACCAGCGCACCCACGACGAGGAAGACGGCGAACCGCACCCACGTCGTCCAGCCCGTCCCCCAGATCAGGTACAGGCACATGGCGACGCCCAGGAGCGGGCTGAGCGGGTAGAGCGGCACCCGGAAGCCGCTCTCGGTGTCCGGGTAGCGGCGGCGCAGCACGACGACCGCGATGTTGACCACGACCATGATGGCCAGGGTGCCGATGGTGGTGAGGTTCAGCACCACGTCGAGCGGGACGACGGCGGCGGGTACGGCGAAGACGAGCGCGACGATCCAGGTGTTGGCGACGGGGGTGGCCGTCCTCGGGGAGACCTTCTCGAAGACGTGCGGGATGAGCCCGTCGCGGGACATCGACATCAGGATGCGGGTCTGGCCGTACATCACCGCCAGGACGACGGACGCGATGGCGACGACCGCGCCGAAGGCGATGATCCCGCCGCCTACGCCGGTCTCGGTGACCCGGTCGACGATCAGCGAGAGCGCGGCCGGCTGGTCGGCGACCTCGTCGGCGGAGAGCGCGCCGATGGCGGCGACGGCGACGAGGCAGTAGAGCAGCGTGACGAGCCCGATGCAGATCATGATCGCGAGCGGGACGTTCTTGCGCGGGTTCCTGACCTCCTCACCGGCGGTGGTGATCGCGTCGAAGCCGATGTACGAGAAGAACGCCACCGAGGCGCCCGAGGTGACCCCGGCCAGACCGTGCGTGGCGAAGGGCGTGAGGTTGTCGCCCTGGTAGGCGCGGAAGGCGATCGCGCAGAAGAGGACCAGGACGGCGATCTTCACGACGGCCATCACGGCGGTGGCGCGGGCGCTCTCGCGGATGCCGCGCACCAGGAGCAGCGCGGCGAGGCCGATCACGACGACGGCCGGGATGTTGACGATGCCGCCGTCGCCGGGCGGACCGGCCAGCGCGGCGGGCAGCTGCCAGCCGACGAGGCTGTCGAGCAGTTCGTTGAGGTACTGGCCCCAGCCGACGGCGACGGCGGAGACGGACACGCCGTACTCCAGCAGCAGGCACCAGCCGACCAGGAAGGCGATGCGCTCGCCGAGGGTGGCGTACGCGAAGGAGTACGAGCTGCCGGAGACGGGAATCGCGCTGCCGAGCTCGGCGAAGGAGAAGGCCGTGAAGACGCAGGTGATCGCGGCGAGGATGAAGGAGACGACGACCGCCGGACCGGCCTCGGCGACGCTGTCGGACAGCCCGACGAAGATGCCGGTGCCGACGATGGCGCCGACGCCGAAGCACACGAGCTGGAAGAGGCCCATGGTGCGCTTGAGGCCATGGCCCTCCAGGTCCGCGCCGGATTCGGCGATCAGCTGGGCGGGGCTTTTGATGCGCGGCGGTCCGGTGGGACGCATGGGGTGGTTCTCTTCTCCGAGCCATCACGACGTGCACAAACGAAGCGGGGTTCGAGCGTGCGAACCCGAACCCCACCATGTGCCCCGACATGAGCCGCCACACCGCATATACACCCAGTCGGGCGTATTGCTATGCCGTCGCGTCCGCGAGCGTGGCCACCATGACGGCCTTGATGGTGTGCATCCGGTTCTCGGCCTCGTCGAAGACGACCGAGTGCTCGGACTCGAAGACCTCGTCGGAGACCTCCAGCTCGGTCAGGCCATGGCGCTCGTGGATCTCGCGGCCGACAGCGGTGCCGAGGTCGTGGAAGGCGGGCAGGCAGTGCAGGAACTTGGCCCGCGGGTTTCCGGTCGCCCGCAGGACGTCCATGGTCACGGCGTACGGCGCGAGGGCGGCGATGCGCTCGTCCCAGACCTCCTGGGGCTCCCCCATGGAGACCCAGACGTCGGTGGCGACGAAGTCGGCCCCCTGGACGCCCTCGGCGATGTCCTCGGTGAGCGTGACGCGGGCGCCGCTGCTCTCGGCGAGCTCGCGGGCGCGGGTGACGATGCCGTCGGCCGGCCAGTACGCCTTGGGCGCCACGATCCGCACGTCCATACCCAGCAGCGCGCCGGTGACCAGGTAGGAGTTGCCCATGTTGTAGCGGCCGTCGCCGAGGTAGGCGAAGGCGACGCTCTCCAGTGGCTTGTCGGTGTGCTCGGTCATCGTGAGCGCGTCGGCGAGCATCTGGGTGGGGTGCCAGTCGTCGGTGAGGCCGTTGTAGACGGGCACGCCCGCGTGGGCGGCGAGCTCCTCGACGGTGGCCTGGGCGTCGCCCCGGAACTCGATCGCATCGAACATCCGGCCGAGGACGCGCGCGGTGTCCTTGGCGGACTCCTTCTTGCCGATGTGGGAGCCCGCCGGGTCGATGTAGGTGGTCGAGGCCCCCTGGTCGGCCGCGGCGACCTCGAACGAGCAGCGCGTACGGGTAGACGACTTCTCGAAGATCAGCGCGATGTTCTTGCCGCGCAGCCGCTGGACCTCGGTACCGGCCTTCTTGGCCGCCTTGAGTTCGGCGGCCAGATCGAGCAAGCTGCGGAACTCCTCGGCGGTGAAGTCCAGCTCCTTGAGGAAGTGGCGGCCGGTGAGGTCGGTGGCCATGGGCGCTCCTGGGTTCCGAATACGGGGACCATGGAAGTCTATACGAGACTTCACATTTCTATACGGAGCCGGGGGGGCCGGGGGATGTGACCTAGCCCGGGTCCGCGTCCCGGACGACCGGGCAGCTCATACAGCGCGGGCCGCCCCGGCCCCGGCCGAGCTCACTGCCCGGGATCTCTATCACCTCGATGCCCTCCTTGCGCAGATACGTGTTGGTGGTGACATTGCGCTCGTACGCGACGACGACGCCCGGCTCCACCGCCAGCACATTGCACCCGTCGTCCCACTGCTCGCGCTCCGCCGCGTGCACGTCCTGCGTCGCGGTCAGCACCCGGATCGCGGGCAGACCCAGCGCCGCGGCGATCGCGCTGTGCATGTGCTGGGGCGGGTGGTCGGTGACCTTCAGCGCGCGGCGGCCGTCGCCTGGTTCGATGGTGTACGAGCGGAGCATGCCGAGCCCGGCGTACTGCGTGAACGTGTCGTGCGCGACCATCGTCATGACCGTGTCCAGGTGCATGAACGCCCGGCTCTTCGGCATGTCCAGCGCCACGATCGTGTGCGCCGAACCGGCCGCGAACATGCCGCGGGCCAGCATCTCCACCGCCTGCGGTGTGGTGCGCTCGCTCATCCCGATCAGCACCGCGCCATTGCCGATGACCAGGACGTCGCCGCCCTCGATGGTGGACGGGTAGTCGTCCTGCCCCTCCGACCAGTGGTGGAAGGAACCCGCCTCCGGGCCGGTGAACAGCGGGTGGTGCTTGTAGATCGCCTCGAAGTGGACGGTCTCGCGCTGCCGGGCGGGCCAGCGCATGGCGTTGATGGAGACGCCGTCGTAGATCCAGGCCGATGTGTCGCGGGTGAAGAGGTGGTTCGGCAGCGGCGGCAGCAGGAAGTCGTCCAGGTCCATCACATGGAAGCGGACGGAGGTCGGCTCGGCGTGACCGGCCAGGAAGTCACGTTTCGTCATCCCGCCGATCAGCGCCTCGACGAGCGCGCCCGTCTCCATGCCGTCGAACACCGCCCTTATGTGGTCGGTCGCGAGCGGCCCGTACTCCTTCTCGTCGAAGACCCGGTCCAGGACGAGCTTCCGCGCCGCCGGGATCTCCAGTGCCTCGCGCAGCAGGTCCCCGACGAGGTGCACCTCCACGCCCCGGTCCCGCAGCACATCGGCGAACCCGTCGTGCTCCTGCCGCGCCCGCCGCACCCACAGCACGTCGTCGAAGAGCAGCGCGTCCTTGTTGCTGGGTGTCAGCCGCTTCAGCTCCAGATCGGGCCGGTGCAGGATGACGCGGCGAAGCCGCCCGGTCTCGGAATCGACATGGAATCCCATGCCTCCATCCTCACCGCACGAGCCCCCCTTCACCCGTGAACAGCCGGACATCCCTCGGCCCGCGGCTCGCGCGCGGTCGGCACACCGGCGACCAGGCGGTGAACCGGCGCACGGGCCCACGTCCGGGCTCGTACTCGGCCGGTCGCGGCCGGGGCGGGGCCCTGGCGCACGGGCCGTGGAGCCGGGGCCGGGGCCGCGAGCCGGGGCCGCGAGCCGCGACGAGCCCGGCTCGGGCCGGGGCCGCCGGCAAGGGCACGCCCACCATGAGCCTCGGGCGACGGCGACGCCGCCGGGCCGGGCCAGCGCGGCGGCGGGCGCCGGGCGCCGGGATGAGCCGGGCCTGGGCGGGGGCCGGGACGGCGGCGGGCCGGGACGGTGCGGGCCCGGGCCGAGCAGGCCCGGCGGTGGCGGGCCCGGGCGGTTCCCGGCGGTGCGGGCCCGGGTGGTGCAAGGCCGGGCGGCGGTGTCGAGGGCGCGTCGGTGAGGGGTCACGCCCGGCCGCGGCGGCGCCACGGCCGTGGGGGGCGACGACCGGGTACGGGTGGTGTGTCTCCGACGCCGGCGGGGAGCCCGGCCGGGTCACCGGGGCGGAAGCGCGCCCGGCCACCCCCGGCCGCTGCGGCGGCCCGGGGTGGGCCGGAGGCGGCCCGCGCCCAACCGCGCGGCACCGCCCGGTACGTACCGGGCGGCGCCGGCGACGTGCCCCCGCGGGAACGTCAGAGGCGGGGGTCGACCGGCTCCGATTCCAGGGCCAGGACGGCGAAGACCGCTTCGTGGACGCGCCAGAGCGGTTCACCGTCGGCCAGGCGGGCGAGGGCCTCCAGGCCGAGGGCGTACTCGCGCAGCGCGAGGGACCGCTTGTGGCCGAGGTGCCGCTCGCGCAGCCGGGCCAGGTTCTCCGGGCGCGTGTACTCCGGGCCGTAGATGATCCGCAGGTACTCCCGCCCGCGCACCTTGATGCCCGGCTGGACCAGCCGGCCCTTCCCGTCGCGTACCAGCGCTCCGAGCGGCTTGACGACCATGCCCTCGCCGCCCGCGCCCGTGAGCTCCAGCCACCAGTCGACGCCCGCCCGGACCGACGCGTCGTCCCCGGTGTCGACGACGAGCCGGCGCGTGACCTGGAGCAGGCCGGTCGGGTCGTGCTCCACCAGCCGGTCGAGCCACGCGAGCTGCTCGTCGTGCGGGACGCCCGCGAGCGAGCGCCCCTGCCCCGCGAGGATCTGGAACGGCGCGAACCGCACCCCGTCCAGCCCCTCCGTGTCCCAGCAGTAGCGCCGGTACGCCTCGGTGAACGCCGCCGCGTCCACCGCCCGCTCCCGCTGCTTGCCCAGCAGCCCGGCCACGTCCACGCCCCGGCCCACCGCCGCCTCCAGCGCGGCGATCGCGCCGGGGAAGACCGCGCCCGAGGCGGCGCCGACCGCCGCGTACTGGGTGCGCAGCAGCCCGGACGCCTTGAGCGACCACGGCATGAGCTCGCCGTCCAGCGACAGCCAGTCCGTGTCGAGCTCGTCCCACAGCCCGGCGGCGCCAATCGCCGTGCGCAGCCGGTCCAGGACCTGCTCCGTACGGGAATCGTCATCGAAGAACGGCCGCCCGGTACGGGTGTGCAGCGCACCCGTCGGGCCGTCCACGCCGAACCGTTCCCGCGCGGCGTCCGCGTCCCGGCACACCAGCGCCACGGCCCGCGAACCCATGTGCTTCTCCTCGCACACGACCCGCTCGACACCGTCCGACCGGTACTGCGCGAACGCCTCCGCCGGGTGCTCCAGGTAGCCATCGGCCTTCGAGGTCGCCGTCGGAGCCATCGTCGGCGGCAGGTACGCCAGCAGCCGCGGGTCCACCGCGAACCGGCTCATGACCTCCAGCGCGGCCGCCGCGTTCTCCTCGCGTACGCCGACGGTCCCGGCGTACCGGGTCTCCACGACCCGCCGCCCGTGCACGTCCGCCAGGTCCAGCGGTCTGCCCTCGTGGCCGCCGGGTGCCTCCGCGGCGAGCGGCTTGACCGGCTCGTACCAGACCTTCTCGGCCGGTACGTCGACGAGTTCGCGCTCCGGCCAGCGCAGCGCGGTCATCTTCCCGCCGAACACCGCGCCGGTGTCGAGGCAGATGGTGTTGTTGATCCAGGAGGTGTTGGGCACGGGTGTGTGGCCGTACACCACGGCCGCGCGGCCCCGGTAGTCCTCCGCCCACGGGTAGCGCACCGGCAGCCCGAACTCGTCGGTCTCGCCGGTCGTGTCGCCGTACAGCGCGTGCGAGCGCACCCGCCCCGAGGTGCGGCCGTGGTACTTCTCCGGCAGCCCGGCGTGGCAGACGACGAGCCGGCCCTCGTCGAGGACGTAGTGGCTGACGAGCCCGTCGATGAACTCCCGCACCTGCGTACGGAACTCCTCGCTCTCCCCCTCCAACTGCTCGATGGTCTCGGCGAGGCCGTGCGTCCGCTGAACCTGCTTGCCCTTGAGCCAGCGCCCGAGTTTGTTCTCGTGGTTGCCGGGCACGCACAGCGCGGTGCCCGAGGCGACCATGCCCATGACGCGGCGCAGGACGCCGGGGCTGTCCGGGCCGCGGTCGACGAGGTCGCCGACGAAGACCGCCGTACGGCCGTCGGAGTGCGCGCCGTCCTCGTACCCGAGCTTGGTGAGCAGCGTCTCCAGTTCCGAGCTGCACCCGTGGATGTCACCGATGATGTCGAAGGGGCCGGTGAGGTGGCGGAGGTCGTTGAACCGCTTCTCCAGCACGACTTCGGCGGTCTCGGCCTCCTCCACGCTGCGCAGGACGTGCACCTTGCGGAAGCCCTCGCGCTCCAGGCCGCGCAGCGAGCGGCGCAGCTCGCGGCGGTGGCGCTGGATGACGTGGCGGGGCAGGTCCGCGCGGTCGGGCCGGGCGACGTTGCGCTCGGCGCAGACCTCCTCCGGCATGTCGAGGACGATCGCGATGGGCAGGACGTCGTGCTCGCGGGCCAGCCGCACCAGCTGGCGGCGGCTCTCCTGCTGCACGCTGGTCGCGTCGACGACGGTCAGCCGGCCGGCGGCGAGGCGCTTGCCGACGATGTAGTGCAGGACGTCGAAGGCGTCGCCGCTCGCGCTCTGGTCGTTCTCGTCGTCGGCGACGAGCCCTCGGCAGAAGTCCGAGGAGATGATTTCGGTGGGCTTGAAGTGCTTCCGGGCGAAGGTCGACTTTCCGGAGCCGGTGGCGCCGATGAGCACGACGAGGGACAGGTCGGTGACCGGCAGCCTGCGGGCCTTGGTGGTGGTGGTCTCGGTCATGCGGCCTTCTCCTCGTCTGCGGTGGCCAGGGTGAACACGGCCATCTGCGTGGGCGGCCCGACCTCCGGGTCGTCCGGCCCGACGGGTACGAACTCCACGCCGTACCCGTGCCGTTCGCCCACGCCCCTCGCCCAGCCGCGGAACTCCTCCCGCGTCCACTCGAACCGGTGGTCGCCGTGGCGGACGTGCCCGGCCGGGAGCGTCTCCCAGCGGACGTTGTACTCGACGTTGGGCGTCGTCACGATCACGGTCGTGGGCCGCGCCGACCCGAACACCGCGTACTCCAGGGCGGGCAGCCGCGGCAGGTCCAGGTGCTCGATGACCTCGCTGAGGACGGCCGCGTCGTAGCCGGTGAGCCGCTTGTCGGTGTACGTGAGCGAGCCCTGGAGCAGGTTGACGCGCCCGGCCTGCCGCTCCCCCATGCGCTCCAGCCGCAGCCGTCGCGCGGCCACGGTCAGCGCCCGTACGGACACGTCGACGCCCACGATGTCGGTGAACCGGACGTCCTTGAGCAGCGCCTGCACCAGCTGGCCCTGCCCGCAGCCCAGGTCGAGCACCTTGCTCGCACCGGCCTTGCGCAGCGCCGCCAGGATCGCCTCGCGCCGCTGCTCGGCGAGCGGCACCGGCTTCTCCTCGGTGTCCGTCATCTCGTCCACGGCGTTGTCGACGTCCTCGACGTCCAGGTCGTCGGCCTCGGCGAGCCGGACCAGCTCCAGGCGCTCCATCGCCTCGCGGGTCAGGCCCCAGCGGCGCGAGAGGTAGCGGCTGGTGATCAGCTTGTGCTCGGGGTGGTCGGCCAGCCAGCCCTCGCCGGCCCGCAGCAGTTTGTCGACCTCGTCGGGCGCCACCCAGTAGTGCTTGGCGTCGTCGAGGACGGGCAGCAGGACGTACAGGTGCCGCAGGGCGTCGGCGAGCCGCAGCTCGCCCTCCAGCACCAGCCGTATGTAGCGGGAGTCGCCCCACTGCGGGAACCGCTCGTCCAGCGGCACCGGCTCGGCGTCGACGGATGTCCAGCCCAGCGGGCCGAACAGCGCGCGAACCAGGTCGGCGCCGCCGCGCGCGGGCAGCGCCGGGACCTCGATCCGCAGCGGCAGCGGCTCGTCCGCCCGGCCGGGCAGCGCCTGGCACACGCCGCGCAGCGCGCTCTTGAAGACGGTGCTCAGCGCGACGGACATCAGCGACGAGGCGGCGTAGGGCCGGTCGTTGACGTACTGGGCGAGCGCCGAGTCGGGCGCCCCGCCCCGGCCCTTGCCCTTGCCGCGCCGGACCAGCGCGACGGGGTCCACCTCGAGCAGCAGTGCGGCCGTGCAGCGCTCGGCGGACGCCTCTGGGTAGAAGACGTGCGCCGTGCCGTGCGAGGTGGAGAACGCCTGCGCCTTGTCGGGATGCTTGTGCAGCAGGAAACCGAGGTCGGTGGCGGGGCGCTGTGGGCTACCGGTCGTACTGATCGTCAGGAACACACGTCCGAGTATCGCCCGGTGCGCACCGCCCGACCATGGGTTTTTCCAGGTCGCGATTGCTCAGCTGAGCTGGGACATGACCTGCGAGGAAATCAGCTCCAGGTGGTCCAGATCGTCCAGGTCCAGGACCTGGAGGTAGATCCGGGACGCACCGAGGGCTCCGTACCGGCCGATCTTGTCCACGACTTCGGCGGGCGAGCCGGCGAGGCCGTTCGCCTTGAGTTCCTCCACCTCCCGTCCGATGGCCGCGGCGCGGCGGGCCACTTCGGCGTCGTCCTTGCCCACGCAGACGATCAGCGCGTTGGAGTACACGAGGTCGTCGGCCTTGCGCCCGGCCTCCTCCGCGGCCGCCCGTACTCGGCCGAACTGCCGCTCGCTGTCCTCCAGGGAGGCGAACGGGATGTTGAACTCGTCGGCGTACCGCGCGGCCAGCCGGGGTGTGCGCGTCGCCCCGTGCCCGCCGATCAGGACGGGCACCTTGGCCTGGGCGGGCTTGGGCAGCGCGGGTGAGTCGGTGAGCTGGTAGTACCTCCCGTCGTACGAGAACGTCCTTCCGGTCTCCGTGCCCCACAGGCCCGTGACGATCGCCAGCTGCTCCTCCAGGCGGGCGAACTTCTCCTTGGGGAAGGGGATGCCGTACGCCTTGTGCTCCTCCTCGAACCAACCGGCGCCCAGCCCGAGTTCGACCCGGCCGCCGGACATCTGGTCGACCTGCGCGACCTGGATGGCCAGCACGCCGGGCAGCCGGAACGTCCCGGCGGTCATCAGCGTGCCGAGCCGGATCCGCTTGGTCTCCCGGGCGAGCCCCGCCAGGGTGATCCAGGCGTCCGTGGGGCCGGGCAGTCCGTCGACGGATCCCATGCGGAGGTAATGGTCGGAGCGGAAGAAGGCGTCGAAGCCGAGGTCCTCGGTGGCCTTCGCGACGGTGAGCAGGGTGTCGTAGTCGGCCCCTTGCTGGGGCTCCGTGAAGATTCGAAGATCCATACCTCCATCCTGCACCGTCGGACGACCGTCAACCTCCCCTTCCTGGCCGGGTGAACCTGATCGAACCGGCGACCCCGCGTGTCGCCGCCAGTGACCCGCGGCCCGTACGCGTCGTTGGCTCGGGCGGAGCCGGACCGCCCGGCCCGCGCGTCGGCGGCGGATGTCGGCGCGTCGTTCTCTCTTGCCGCCCTCCTCCGTCGGGGAGGGCCTGGGCCGAGGAGGCCGCCATGTCCCAGGAAGCCGTGCCCGAGCAGGCCGCGCCGGAGCACCCGAAGGGCCTGTTGCAGCAGATGGAGGAGTTGATGGCGGCGCTGACCGCCGACCTGTCCCAACTCGATGCCGACCTGCAGTCCTCGGCCGACCGCCTCCCCTCGCCAGACTGCTCTTCCGGGACGCCCCCGACCCCGGACACCGGCCCCACCCCCCTCTGAGCCGCACCGGGCCCCTGTCCGCCGCCGGGCCACCCCCGGCGGCGGCCCCGCGCCGGTCGGCTTCCCAGACCGCGCACCCAGTCCCGTCCCCTGATCCGCTTCCCGAACGACGCGCCCGCCCCGCGCCCCGCCGGCTTCCCGGACCGCGCGCCCCCAGCCCCGCGCCCGGCGGGCTTCAAGGGCGGCTCTGCCGAAGCCCCCGCCGGCTTGGGCCCCGTCGACTCGGCCCCACCACCCGGCGTCCGCCCCACCGCCCCGGGCGGCTCTGCGACCGAGGCCCGCACCGCCGCCGGTCGGGCTCCGATGCGCCCCGCCACTCCGCACCACCCCGTGCATGAGGTCACCCCCCGGCACCATCGCGCTCAGCGGCCCGGCCCGGCCCGCACCGGCGCCGACCGGGCGCCGAGCCTTGGGTCTCTCCGGCCCGCGCCGGGCACAGGGCGCACCGCGACAGGCCCTGGCGCGACCGCGCCGGCGGCGTGGCCGGACCCGGGTCAGGCGGAGCCCGCCGCCGAGTCGGCGGGGTCGGGGGGTCTGGCGTGCTCGCGGACGGCGAGGCGGCGGAGCATGACGCGCACCCGGTCGCCGGCCTCGTCCGCCGCGTCGATCGCCTCGATGCACTGCCAGTACAGCCCCTCCTCGTCCGTGGCGCACGCGACACCGACGAGCGCGATGCCCACCTCGCCGAGCAGCGCGCCCAGGCTCAGTAACGCGCCCCGTACGTTCGCTATCTCCGTGAGCCGCAGTGCCCGCGCGGGGTGATTCGGCCCCGCTCCGCCGCGGCTGCCGATCTCGCTGAGGCCGCGCGCCTCGCCCCTCAGCTCCGGCGGGCCGGACAGCGCCAGGTGGCTGCCGATCGCCTGCGCGAGCATTTGTGCCTGCCAGGCCTCCGCCACGATGTCCAGCGCCACCCGGCTGTCCGCCAGGGCGCGCCGGCCGGTCAGGATGAGCCGCTCCGCATCCATGTACGCCGCCCCCGTTCGTACGACTGTCCGCCCATCTGTTCACTACCCAGAGTGAAGCTGGATGGACCCAAAAGCCAGGGGAATTCGGAAATCTGTGGACAGGAAGCTCAGTGTGAATAAGTTGATCACTCCGTAGAGTGACGATCGGGCTGTCGCGTCGCCCGTGCGGCGCGCCCCGGCGGCCGTCCGACGGGGAACCGCACCTCGTTCCGGTCGATCTTCGCGGAGAGCGCGGCCAGCGGATCGACGCCCAGCACACCGCAGAACTGGAGCAGGTAGGCGAGGACGTCGGCCACCTCGTCCGCCACTCGGTGCGCCGTCTCCGGGTCGTCCATCACCCGGTCGGCTTCCTCGGGCGTCAACCACTGGAAGATCTCCAGCAGTTCGGCGGCCTCGACGCTCAGCGCCGCCGCGAGGTTCTTCGGCGTGTGGTACGGCTGCCACTCCCGCGAGGCCGCGAACTCGGCGAGCCTGCGCTGCAATCCCTGCAGATCCAGTTCTGTCACGGATTCAGGTCTACCACCGTCACTCCGGCCCGCCCCCGCGCGGCCCTCGCCCCCGCCTCGCCGACCGTCCCGACCAGCCGGATGTGTCCATCCCCGCAGATCTGCGCCGCCAGCGCCGCGAGTTCGCGGGTCTGGCGCCGGTCCAGGCCACGGTCGAAACCGTCGGCGAGCACGGTGAGCGTCTGCATCGCATGGGGGACCTCGGCGGCCGGGTCCATGGCCAGCACACCCGGCCCGGTGAGCAGCACCAGCGCGAGCGCCAGGTAGCGCAGTTCGCCCTCGCCGAGCCGCCCGACCGGCATGCCGCCGTCCGCGCCGCGGCCCAGCACCGCACGTACCGTTCCGTCGGCGAGCTCCTCGACGTCCAGGTCGCGCACCGGGCCGGCGCAGCCCGCCCGGGCGACCGCCGCCAGCCGTGCGTGCCTGCGCGGGCAGGCGGTACGGGTACGGTGGAGGACCTCGGCGAGGTTGTCGCAGCCGCGCCGCAGCCGTCCCTCGCCCGCCGCCACGGGCTGCCGCATCCGCTGCGGCTGCGGGTCGCACGGGAAGACGGAGCGGAGCGCCACGACGACCTGCTCGGCGGCGGCCAGCACGCGCCGCTGCCCCTCGGTCTTGCCCGCCACCCGCAGCGGAAGCAGCGCCGTTCCGAGCCGGTCGCCGGGGAGCGGGGCACGTGTGACCGGTACCGAGCCGGCGGTGTGCCACTCGGCCTGCACGGTGCGCCGGCCCGGGTCGCGCAGCGCCGTCGTGAGCAGCGTCCGCCCGTCACCGCCCGTCAGCCGCTCCCCCACGACCCGGAGTTCCGGCTCGGCCTGGACTGCCAGGTCGAGGCGCACAGGCCCGGCCGGGCCGTCCACGGTGCAGCCGATCCGGAACCCGCGCCGCCCCTCTGCGTCCGCCTCCGCGCGTTCGGGCACGCATCCGACGGGGTCCGGGAAGGCTCCGGCGAGCGTGGCGCCCGCGCCGAGCAGGGCGAGTGCTTCGTACGCCTGTAACGCGTTCGATTTGCCGGTGCCGCTCGCCCCCGCGAAGAGCGTCACCGGCGCGAGCCGGAAGGCGGCACCGCGGTGCGATTTGAAGGCGGACAGCCGCAGTTCCGTGACGGCGGGGCGGGCGGGCGCGGCGGAGGACGGCAAGGAGGAGGCGGGGTGGGTTGCGTGCATGCTCGGACCGTATGAGGACGCGGCATGCTGAACCGTTCCGCCCGAACAGCCTTCCTACGAACGAGGGAACCGCCTAGGAATGCGGAACCGCCGCGGCGGCGACGCCCTCGACCTCGGTACCCGCCGGCGCCAGCAGGAAGACGTTCCGGTCGACGCGGTGCATCCCGCTGCCGAGCCCGAAGACCACGCCGCTGCTGAAGTCCAGGATCCGCTTGGCGACGTCCGAGTCGGCCGCGGTCAGGTCCAGCAGGACGGGGATCTGCGCGATGAGGTACTCGGCGACCTCACGCGCGTCCGCGAAGACCTGCACCCGGAGGACGACCATGCGGCGCTGCTCGGCGGCCTCGTAGTCCTGCGGGATCGTGCTGTGGTCGACCCTCGAAGGCCACTCGTTGCGCCCCCGCAGCGGAACGACCTGCGCCAGGCCCTCCCACTGTTCGTCGGTGACGTCGTACCTCTCGTACCTACTCATACTCCTATCCTCACCCCCCTCACCCGTTCGGCCCAACTGCGACACCCGTGTCCGGCACACGTACCGTCCGCGGGCCGGAAAGTGACGTGTCATCCGAAAGAGTGGGGGGCTTGCTCCAGGGCCATCGCGGTGGCCTGCCGGGTGGCCTCGTACGGCGCGGCCGCGCAGCATTGACAGTGCAAAACAGCCCAGCTACTTTCGGCCCAGGCCGAAACTGTCCAGGTTTTGACAGGCCTTCCGGAGGCCCAGCATGAAGACAGGGTTCAAGCGCGCCACCGTTCCTCTCGCACTTCTCACCTTGACCGCGCTCACCGCGGCCGGTTGCAACGGCGGTGACAGCGGCGCGGGGTCGAACAAGGTCACCGTCTGGATGTACCCGGTGATCATGGATCCGAAGGCCAACGCCGCGTACTGGGACGGCATCGAGAAGGGCTTCGAAGCCGCCCAGAAAGACCTCGACCTCACCATCGAGCAACTGCCCTGGGAGAACCGGGACCAAAAGCTCGCCACCGCCTTCGGCAGCGGCAAGGGCCCCGACGTGGTGCTGCTCGGCCCCGACCAGATCCCCCAGTACCAGGCGAACGGCGCCGTCCAGCCCGTGGACCGGGCGATCGAGAAGTCCCGCGCCGCCTTCCGGCCGACCGCCCTCGAAGCCATGACACAGGACGGCAAGGTCTACGCGGCGCCGATCTACCACACCGTCACCAGCACGCTCTACAACAAGAAACTGCTGGACAAGGCGGGGATAAAGGAACCACCCGCGACCTGGGACGCCCTGAAGGCCGCCGCGCCGAAGCTGACGCAGGCCGGGGTCGCCACCCTCGACTACTCCGCGAGCAATGAGGCGTCGCTCAACATGAGCTTCTACCCGCTGCTGTGGCAGGCGGGCGGCAAGGTGTTCGACGAGAGCGGCAAGAAGACGGCGTTCAACAGCCCCGAGGGCGTCGAGGCGCTCACCTTCCTCGTCGGCCTCTACAAGAACGGCGCCGTGCCCCGGTCCGCGCTGACCAACGCCAACCTCTTCACCGACCATGCCCTGGGCAAGGAACAGGTGGCGATGGGCTACACCAACACGCCCTCCGACGCCGCGCTCGCCGAGAAGACCTGGGGGAAGGAGAACGTGATCGTCGGCCCCGCCCTCGCCGGGCCGAAGAAGCAGGTGTGCTTCGGCATGCCGGGCGGCCTCGGCATCAACGCCAGGACGAAGAACCTGGCCGGCGCGGAGAAGTTCATCGCCTATATGACCGAGCCCGCGCAGATCGCGTCCATGGGCAAGGCGGGCGGGTTCTTCTCCCCGCGCACGGACGTCACCGTCCCCAACGGCAGCCCCTTCGCCAAGGAGTACGAAGCGGCCCTCGCGCACACGTTCCCCGGCGAGCCTCACCCCGCCGCCCGCCAGCTGATGGCACTCATCACGCCGGAGATCCAGGCGGCGCTGACCGGCAAGAAGACACCTGAGCAGGCGCTGGCCGCGGCTGCCAAGGAAGGCGACGACCTGCTGGCGCGGCAGCGTTGAGCAAAGTCGAGCCCCGCGAGGCGTCCCCCGACGAGCCGGAGCGCGACGGCCCCGGGCCCGCCCCCGACGGAGCAACGGATGCCGCCGGACGGCACCCGGACGCGGACGGCACGCCGCTGGACGGCACGCCCGTGGACGGCGCCCCCGGGGGCGGCACCCCCGGGGGCGGGGCGCGCGTGGACGGCGCGGGCGCCGAGACCGGTGCGGGTGCGGCACCCGCCGGCGGAAGGCCTGGGCACCCGGAGCCCGCGGCGGCGACGGCCGCCGCCTCCGGCGCGCCGGAGGCCGCTCGGCGTGGCGGTTCCGGGGACGGTACGCCTCTGCGCCGGCCGGTCGCGGACACCCGCGCGGGTTACGGCGACGCCGCACAAGCGCCGGGGGGCGCCGGCGCGGGGCACCCGGCACCGGAAGCCGTACCGGCCGCCGTTGCGCGCACCGTGCCGGGTGCCGGGGCCGGCGCGGCGCCGGAAGCCGTCCCGGGCGTGGCCGGGCCCCTGGCCGGCGGTGCTCCCGGCCCCCTGCCACCAGGCCCACCGGGCGGCACGCCCGGCGACACGGAAGGCGGCACGCCCGGCGGGGCGGCGGCGGGGCGGAAAGCGCGGCGGCGGAGTCCCGTGCGGCGGCGGGAGGCGCTGGTGGGGCTGGCGTTCGTGGCGCCGATGCTCGTGCTGTTCCTCGTCTTCCGCTTCGGGCCCACCCTCGGTGCCGCGTTCCTGTCGCTCACCGACTACCGACTCAGCGGCGAGTGGGACTTCATCGGAGCCGCCAACTACACCCGGCTCCTCCAGGACGACCTGTTCTGGGAGAGCCTCGGCGTCACCGCCGTCTACACCGCGCTGTACGTGCCCATGACCGTGCTGCTCGCGCTGGGCACCGCCATCCTGCTGCACCGCACGCTCTGGCTGCGCGGCTTCTTCCGTGGCCTGTTCTTCCTTCCGTACGTGACGAGCATCGTGCTCGCCGCCGTCATCTGGAAGTGGATCTACGAGGTGGAGGACGGGCTGCTGAACACGGCTCTCGGCGTCCTCGGCACCGGCCCCGTCGACTTCCTCGGTGACGACTCGCTCGTCCTGCCCTCCATCGCGGCCGCCTCCGCCTGGAAGGGCTTCGGCTACTCGATGCTGATCCTCCTCGCCGGGCTCCAGTCCATCCCGCGCGAGGTCACCGAAGCGGCCACCATCGACGGCGCGAGCGCCTGGCAGCGCTTCCGCTGGGTGACGCTTCCGCTCCTCCGTCCGGTGTTGTTCTTCGTCCTCGTCATCGAGGCCATCCAGGCCTTCCAGGTCTTCGACGCGATGTACGTGATGACCGCCGGCGGCCCCGTCCGGGCCAGCTACTCGCTCGTGTACTTCCTCTACGACTCGGGATTCAAGTTCTTCGACTTCGGCTACGCGAGCGCGGTCGGCCTCGTGCTGTTCCTCATCGTGCTCGTCTTCTCGCTCATTCAGCGCCGGCTCATCGGAAGGGAGGAGGACTGATGGCGCGGCTGAGGCTGCCGGTCCTGCTGGTCCTGGTCGCGTTCGTGACCGTCACCCCCTTCGTCATCATGGTGCTGGTGGCGTTCGCGCCACCCGGCGGCCGCACCCTGCCGGGCGCCTTCGACCTCACCCGCGCGACTCTGCGGAACTTCACCGACGTCCTCCAGAGCGCCGACATCACCCGCTGGGCGCTCAACTCGCTCATCTACTCGCTCGTGTCGGTGCTGCTCATCCTGCTGTTCGCCTCGATGGCCGGGTACGCGTTCGCCAAGAAGCGCTTCCCGGGGCGGGAGATCCTGTTCTGGTCGTTCCTGGCGACCCTGATGGTGCCGTTCCAGGCGACGCTCATCCCGTACTACATCCTCGTCTCCGAGATGGGCGGCGTGGACACGTACTGGGGCCTGATCGTGCCGACCCTGGCCAACTCGCAGGCCGTCTTCCTGATGCGGCAGTTCATCGTGCAGCTGCCCGACGAGCTGTTCGAGGCGGCGAAGATCGACGGAGCCTCGGAGTGGCGGGTCTTCACGACCGTCGTACTGCCGCTGATCCGGCCGGTCCTCGCCACCCTCGGTGTGTTCGTCTTCCTCTGGCACTGGAACGACTTCCTGTGGCCGCTCGTCATCGGCCAGTCGGAGGCGATGCGTACGCTCACGGTCGGCCTCGCCACGCTGGAGGGCGAGAACGTCACGATCAACCAGATCATGGCCGGCGCCACCATCACCGTCATCCCCTGCCTGCTGGTCTTCGGCCTGCTCCAGCGGTATCTCACCGACTCCATCGCCACCAGCGGCCTGAAGTCATGACCCTGACCGTCGACATCAACCGCACCCTCGGGCCACTCCCCCACGACGACGTACCCAGCAAGGACGAGACCGGTCTCGTCGCCGAGCTGGAGCGGCTGCGCATCGACACGGCGTGCGTCATCCACTCGTACGCCGTCCATGGCGACCCCCGCGACGGAAACGAGCAGCTGACGCTCATCGGCGACCGGCGGCTGTGCCCCGTACCGGTCCTCGTACCGGGGCCGCTCGGCACCGGCCCGTGGACGGGCGGCGCGCCCCTGGTGCGCCTCTGCCCCCGGTTGCACGGCTGGTCCGTCACCGGCCCGCACGCGCGCGTGCTGGTCGCCGAGCTGGCGGAGAGCGGCACGACCGTGCTGCTCGCGTGGGACGAGGTGACGGCCGATGAGGTGCACCGGCTGGCCGCCGCCACGCCCGCGCCGCGCGTCGTCCTGACCGGTACGGGCTACCGCGCACTGCGCGAGCTCGCCGAGCTGCTGGAGGCCCACCCCTCGCTGTACGTCGACACGTCGACGCTCTGCGGCCACCGCCAGGTGGAGTGGATCGCCGAGCGGTACGGCGCCCACCGGGTGCTGTTCGGGACGGGCGCGCCGGTCACGGACGACGCCGGGCCGCGCTACCTGCTGGACACCCTGGACCTGCCGGAGGCGGACGCGGCGCTCATCGCGGGCGGCAACGCGCTGCGGCTCATGGGGCATGCGCCATGAGCACGGCCATGGACGTCATCGACGCGCACGGGCACATCGGGCGGTGGCCGGCGTTCGCCATTCCGGACGGGTCGGCGGAGAGCCTGGTCGCCACGATGGACCGGTGCGGAGTCGCCACCGCCTGCGTGTCGCACCTGCTGGCGGTGGGCCCCGACGCGCGCGCCGGGAACGCCCTGCTGGTCCAGGCGCTCCAGGCGCACCCGGGCCGGCTGCTCGGCTGGGCCGTGTACCAGCCGCACGACCCACAAGCCCCCGAGCGGCTGCGGGACCTGCTGGACGTACCGGGCGTCATCGGCGTCAAGCTCCACCCCGAGGTGCACGAGACGGCGCTCGACGACCGCGCGTACACGCCCGCGTTCGAGGTGGCCGCCGAGCGGAGACGGCTCGTCCTGGCGCACAGCCAGCACGGCAGCGCCTGGTCCGACGCCCGCCACTTCGCGGCCGTCTCGCCCCGCCACCCCGGCGTACCGCTGCTGATGGGCCACGCGGGGCTGTTCCCGCAGGGCTTCCGCCCCGCCGTGGAGGCCGCGGCGCGCTGCCCCGACCTGGTGCTGGAGACCTGCGGGTCCCGGATGACGGCGCGTCACCTCACCCGGATGGTCGCCGAGGCCGGGGCCGGCCGGGTGGCGTTCGGGTCGGACGCCGTCTTCCTCGACCTGCGGACCGGGCTCGGCCGGGTACTGCTCGCCGACCTGGCGGAGGCGGACCGGGAGCAGGTCCTGCACGGCACCATGGACCGGCTCCTCAAGGGCGTTGCATGACACCGCAGTGGCCCTCGTGGCCGCCGCCCCCGACCGACGAGCAGCGCCGGGCCTTGTTGCGGGTGCTGGACAGCGGCCGGTGGGGGGCCACGAGCGGCACCGCGACCGAGGAGTTCGCGGCGGCGTTCGCACGGCGTGCCGGGGCGGCGCACGGGGTGTGCACCGTCAACGGCACGGTGGCCCTGTTCCTGGCGCTGCGGGCGCTGGGCGTCGGCCCCGGGGACGAGGTGATCGTGCCCGCGTACACGTTCGTCGCCAGCGCGACGGCCGTGGTGCTGGCCGGGGCGGTCCCGGTCGCCGCCGACGTCACGAAGGAGACCCTGCACCTCGATCCGGTGGCCGTACGGGCGCTCATCGGGCCGCGTACGAAGGCGGTCATGGCGGTGCATCTGGCGGGCGCGCCCGCCGACACGGAGGCGTTACGCGCCCTGGGGCTCCCTGTGGTGGAGGACGCGGCCCAGGCACACGGGGCCGCGCGGCACGGCCGGCCGGCGGGCTCGCTCGGGGACGTGGCGTGCTTCAGCTTCCAGTCGGGCAAGGCGATGACGGCCGGCGAGGGCGGCATCGTGGTGACCGGCGACCGTGCCCTGTACGAGCGTGTGTGGGCGCTGCACAACGTGGGCCGGAGGCCGCAGGGCGGCTGGTACGACCACCCGGAGATGGGCTGGAACCTGCGGATGACGGAGTTCCAGGCGGCGCTCCTGCACCCGCAGCTCACCCTGCTGGACGGCTGGATCGACCGTCGTACGCGCGGTGCCGCCGCGCTCGCCGAGGCCCTCGGCGACGTACCGGGCCTGGACCTCGTCCCGGTACTGTCCGGCACCACGCGTCACACCTGGCACCTGGCGATGCTGCGGTACGACTCCGGGGCGTTCGGCGGCCGGCCCAAGGCGGAGTTCCTCGCCGCGATGGCCGCCGAAGGGGTGCCGCTGGACGCCGGTTACCGGTCGCTGAGCCGGCTGCCGTACGTGACCTCGCCGGCGCCCTGTCCGGTCGCGGAGGCGGCGGAGGACAGCGTGGTGTGGGTGCGGCAGTCGATGCTGATGGCGGAGGGGGCGGCGGTGGCGTACGTCGCGCGGGCGTCACGAGTCGTCCGCCGCCGCTTCAGGAGGTGAGCGCGCCGAACGCCTCGATCGACCGCAGCGCGTCCGCCTGGGGCATGCCGGGCGGCTGGATGCGGAGGACGATCCCGTCGGCGCCCATCTCCTCGTACCGGCCGATCCGTTCCACGCACTCGGCGGTCGAACCGATGACCGAGCGGGCGGCGATGTCCTCCCACGGCTGGGCGTAGCGGGCGGCGTCGGCGGAGGTGCGTTTCCAGTCGCCGTACGCGTCGTACAGCCCCCGCAGCGGGCCCTCCAGGGCGGTGCGGGCCTGGGCGGTAGTGGGCGCGGCGTACCCCTCGCGGCAGACGATGACCTCGGCGCCGAGGGAGCGGGGGCCGCGCGGGAAGGAGTGGTAGAGGGCGATCTTCTTGGGCAGTTCCTCGTCGGTCTCGTTGAAGGAGGTCGTCCAGCCGTCGCACGTCCAGGCGGTCCGCTCCAGGGCGGCGGGCACGCGTCCGCCGTTCCAGATACGGGGCCTGGGGGTCTGGACGGGCCGGGGCGACAGGAAGGCGTCCTCGACGGCGTACCTGCGGCCCTGGTGGGTGACCTTGTCCTCGGTCCACAGCCGGGTGAGCAGCTCCAGGCACTCCTCGAAGCGCGACACGCGCTCCTGGGGCCGGGTGCCGTACAGCGCGAACTCCTCCGGGCGGTAGCCCAGCACGAAACCGGCGGTGAGCCGGCCGCCGGAGAGGACGTCGATGTGGGCGAGCGTCTCGGCCAGCATCACCGGGTGGTGGACGGGCGCGATGAGCCCGGCGGTGGCCAGGCCGATCCGGTCGGTGTGCGCGGCGAGGTACGCCAGGGAGGTGACGGCCTCGTGGTAGCCGGGCCGGTGCAGGTGACGTTCGCCGAGGACGGCCCAGGCGAAGCCCGCCTGTTCGGCGAGGCGTACCTGCTCGACGGCGTCGGCGAGGCGCGGCCGGTCGGCCTGGTCGGCGTAGAGGTTGACGTACAGGCCGAGTCGCATGGGAGCGCCGCCCCTTCCGTTACGGACTTCCTTTACGGTCCGGACCGTAAAGGCTAGCGTGTCGACGACGACCGCGACAGACGGGAGCACGCCCATGTCGGCTTCTGAGGCCCTGGTAGGGCGGTTGCGCGGCACCGTCCTGCCGGCGGTGGCAACGCCCATGGACGCCCGGGGGATTGTGGACCTGGCGGCGCTGCGCGGGTACGCGGAACGGATCGCCGCCGAGCGGATCGGCGGGGTCGCGGTGTGGGCCCATACGGGGCGCGGGCTGTACCTGTCGGAGGACGACCGGCGCCGGGTCCTCGCGGTGTGGCGGGCGGCCGTCGGGGGGCCGGTGGTGGCGGGGGTGGGCGTGCCGCGCGCGGCCGGAGCGGTGGACCTGGGTGCCGCGGTGGACGCGACCGTGGCGATGGCGGTGCGGGCGGCGGAGGGCGGCGCGGACGCCGTGATGGTCTATCCGCTGGCGCAGTCGGACGGGGACGACGACGCGGCGGTGCGGTTGCACGAACGGGTGGCGTCGGAGAGCGGGCTGCCGGTGGTCGGGTTCTTCCTGCACGGGGAGGCGGGGGGCTATCCGTACCCGCCGGGGCTGGTGAGCCGGCTGCTGGAGCTTCCGTCGGCGGTGGGCATCAAGCTGGCCACGCTGGACAGGGCGATGGCCTGTCAGGACGCGATCGCCGCCGCGCGGCGGAGCGGACGCCTTGTCATCACCGGTGAGGACCGGATGTTCGGGCCGTCCCTGATGTGGGGCGCGGACACGGCGCTGGTGGGCATCGCGGCGGCCCGTGTGCCGTTGACGGTGGCCGTCCTGGAGGCGTGGCGCGCGGGGGACCACGGGCGGTTCGTCCGGGCCTCGGCGCGGCTGGACCGGTTCGCGGAGGCCACGTTCCTCGCGCCCATCGAGGGCTACGTGCAGCGGATGCTGTGGGCGGCGGTGTGGGAGGGGCTGATCCCCGAGGAGGCCGCGCACGACCCGTACGGGCCGGTTCTGCCGGCCTCGGAGCGGCGGGCGGTCGTCGATTGCCTGGAGGCGCTCGCGAAGGACGCCGCACCCGAGTCGGCCTAGGTCCCGGCCGAGGGGGCCCGCCCGGCCGAGGGGCCCGCCCGCGTGGGCGGCCACGGCCGGTGGGTGGGGGGCGTGGCCCCTCCGGGCTCACCTCCTCGAGGCCGGCGGCCTTGGGTACGTCCGAAGGCGAGCCCCTCTGACGCCGCCGACCTCTGCGGGGGCGACCCTGCACGGCCCCGCCCCGGTCGTACGCCGACTGCGGCCCGGTGGGTCTGGGGAAGGCGGGTGGAGATGCCCTTGGTGCGCCCGGTGCGGGCGGCTGCTTCGACCACGGCGAAGAGGGGCCGTGCAGAGTCGCCCCCGCAGCGGTTGGCGGCGAGATACGGCGACGAGAGTGCGTGGGCACCCCGCCGACCGCGAGGAGGTGAGCCCGGAAGGGCCCCGACCGGGCCCACCGGGGGAGGCGAAGCTCCAGCGGGGTGCCCGGGCGGTGGCCCAAGAGGACCAGGGCCCGCCACGGGGCCCCGGCGGCCTGGGGGTCAGTTGGCCAGGAGGCCCTTCAGGATGGCCTCGTACTGGGCGGTGATTTCCGACGGGGTGCCCGAGGGGCACAGGGGGTCGAGGCGGAGGCGGGCGAGGGCGCGGGTGGAGACGCCCCAGGCGTGCCAGGTGGCGCGTTCCCAGGCGAGTTGCGGGGGGTTGTACCAGCCGTCGCCCAGTCCGCCGAGGACCAGTTCGGCTTCGCCGTCCGCGCCTTCGAGCGGGCCGAGGCGGTAGACGGAGCCGCCGAAGACCGAGGCGTACACCTGCCCGAAGTGGACGCTGATCTCGCCGTAGCTGGGGAGCTTGCCGGTTCTGAGGACGGCGCGGCTCTCGATGTCCATGGCGAACCAGTTGCCCGACTGCCGCTTGTAGACGCCGTACAGGATGCCGTTGTGGACCTCGATGTGCTGGAGGCTGGCGTTGCCCGGGACGGGGGTGGCCTCCCACAGCACGGTGCGGCGGCGCAGGTCGTAGGCGACGACCGTGGCGTTGGGCCGGGTGGGGGTGATGCTGCCGCCGCCCCAGGTGTCCCCGGCGAGGTACGCGGTGCGGTGGCCGACGCGGTCGTCGAGGGCGACGGACATCACGCTCTGGTCGGTGATGACGTCCTTGTGGACGGTGAGCCTGCCGCGGGAGCGTTCCACCAGGGTGAGGGCGCCCTTGAGGCCGCCGGCCGGGGGCGCGCTCGCGACCAGCAGGAGGTCCTGTTCGGGGACGTACGCCATGTCGGTGGGGCGCTGCTGGTCGTTCTCGATGAAGCCCATCGAGCGGATCCTGCCGCGGCGGGGGTCGATTTCGAGGAACTCGGTGCTCGGGTACATCGCCGCGTACACCTTGCCCCCGATGGCGCGGAGCTGTTTGGGCTCGCCGGGGATCCTGATGCGTGAGGAGGTGCCGTGCGAGGGCCGGTGGGTCGTCAGGGAGTAGTGCCCGCCGACGTGGACGGTGCCGCCGGACTCGTACGCGATGGACTGGACGGGGTCGGGGCCGGACAGGCCGATGTCGATCAGTTCGACGAGCTCGGACTTGCCCGTCGGCAGGTCGAGCCACCACAGCCGGCCGCTGCCCACGGCGCCGAGCATGGTGCGGTCGGTGAGGGGGATGAGGGCGCGGTGTTCGTCGCCGGTGGCGGGGGCGGCGACCTTGACGAGGGTGTCGCCGTCGCGCCGGTAGACGGTGCCGCTCGGGCGGCCGACGCAGTAGAGGGTGCCGTCGGACGTGACCGTCATGGCGTCGGCGATGCGTTCCGGGGCGGGGATGGGGATCACATGGGCGTCGCTGCCGTCGGGTGCCAGGTCGACGATGGACTTGCCGAAGGAGCCGAGGACCCGGCCGCCACGGGCGAGGAGGGCGGAAGCGCCGCCGTACGGGGTCGGGGTGACGTTCCGTTTGACGCCGGTGGTGCGGTGGTACGCGACGATGAACCCGCGCGGCAGGGTGCCGGCGTAGACGTACGTGTCGTCTGCGGCGATGGCGCGGACGTACTGTTCGCCGGCCATGGCGGCGCCGAGGTTGCGCAGGGTGCCGGTCTGGGGCTTGTACTCCCAGACTTCGCCGCGCGGGCTGGTGCCCGCGTACACCGTGCCGTCGGGGGCGGTGGTGAGGCACCAGACGAAGCCGCCGGCGGGGCCGATGGTGCCGATGCGGGTGGCGGTGCCGGTGGTGGGGTCGATGCGGTGGATGTCGGGGAACGGGTAGGTGCCGATGTACACCTGGCCGCCGGAGACGGTGGCGGCCCAGCCGCCGTCGCCTCTGTCGAGCCGGAAGGTTCTGCTGAGCTTTCTCGTCGTCAGGTCGATCTCGCCGACGAGGGTGGGGTTCTGTCCCCGGGCGACGAGGTAGGCGTGGTTGCCGAGGACGGTGGTGCCGACGATCGCCGCCGTCAGGGACGCGACGCCGTACGTGGAGATCGGGGCGCCGGAGCAGCGGTGCCCGGCGGTGCCGGTGCCGTCCGCCGGTGCGGTTCCGGCCGTTGGTGTCGTGGCGGCGTACGCCGCGCTGGGGGTGATGGTCTGTCCCGCCACTGCCGCCAGGGTGACCCCGGCTCCGGCGTTGAGCAGTCGCCTGCGTTCCATGCGTCCCTCTCCTGTTCCGGTGGTTCGGATCGCCTCACACGACCGGTGGCAGAGCCGTGCCGACCTTCAGGCCGAACAGCTCCGCCGCGTTGCGCCACAGCACTCGCTCCAGCTCTTCCTCCGTGAACCGCGCGTCCCGGATCACGCCCAGGGACACGCAGGGGTCGATCAGTGTCGCGTCGGTGCCGAACAGCATCTGTTCGATCGGGACTCCGGCCTCGCGGGCGTACGCGATCCGGCCGGCGTCCGTGGCCGTACGGCAGTGCTCCAGGTAGAGGCGGTCGCAGGCGGCCGCGGCGTGGGCCGCCTCGCGCCAGGCGTCGCCGCCCGCGTGGCCCATGATCACGCGCAGCCCGGGCCGGGCCTCCACGAGCTCGGGGAGGAGGGTGACCTCACGGCCCCACGTATGCAGGAGGAGCGGTACGCCGGCCTCGGCGACCACGTCGAAGGCCTCGGCCATCTCGCGGCAGCCGGGCAGCCGCCCCGGGTAGTGGGTGTGGATCTTGGCGCCGACGAACCGGCCGGTGTCGAGGCAGCGGCGGAGGTCGGCGGCACTGTCCTCGATGCGGTTGGGGTTGACGACGGCGTACCCGTACAGCCGTGGCCGGGTCTCCAGGGCCTCGCGGAGGACGGCGTTGCCGGCGACCGCGTCGTACACCACGGCTTCGGAGGCCGAGACGATCTGGAGGTCGATGCCGTAGCGGTCCATCTGTGCGAGGTTGGTGTCGGCGTCGCCGGTCGTCAGGTGGAACTGCCAGCGGCCCACGTGGGCGTGCACATCGATGATCGGCATCAGGCGAGCAGCTCCTCGACGTTCTTGGTGGCGATGGTGGCGCGGTCGTCGGGCGAGATGTCGGCGTACCGCAGCTTCAGCGTCTGTGGCGAGATGTCCATGAAGGGTGTGCGGGAGCCGAAGACGAGGTGGCGCGGGCCGACGGCGTCGATGACCCGTTCGATGGAGTCGGGGCCGGACAGCATGCGGGTGGTGGCCTTGAAGCCGGGTTCGTCGCGGGCCATGAGGAGGAAGTCGGCCAGCAGGTAGGCGTGCAGGTCGAGGAAGATCACGTCGGCGCCGCGGTCCATCAGGGGCGGCCCGAAGCGGCGCGGGTCGCCGTCGTGGAGCAGCACCATGCCGCGGTCGATGGCCAGCTTCACCACGCGCCGGTAGCCGGGGAAGCCGGGCTCGGCGGCCTGTTCGAGCGTGAACAGCCGCAGGAACCTGACTCCGGCGGCGGCCAGTTCGTCGAGCCGGTCCTCGGCGGTGAGCGCATCGCGTACGTCGACGGTGCCGACGGGGAGGAGCTCGGGGCAGTCGGCGAGGTCGCGGAGCGTCTCGGCGTTGCCCGCCTCGTCGTCGAAGAGCGGGCCGCGGGTGGACAGGGCCAGGGCGCCCGCGACGGGGGAACGGGCCAGGTGGGCGCGGACCTCGTCGAGGCCGGTGTCGCGGTGGTGGCGGGGCCAGGGCCCGTACAGCACGTCGACGTCCCAGCCGATGTGCTCCTCGGGTGACGGCCGGAGCCATTCATACGTCCGTTGCGGTGACTCGCTCATGATGCGGCGACCTTCCCCAGCGCCTGCGCGATCCGGTCCACGTCGTCCTCGCTGTAGGCCTCGTTCCACGGCAGAACCAGCAACGTACGGTCGATGAGCCGCTCGGCGCGAGGACACAGGCCCGGCGGGTACCCGGACAGTGCCGGATTGGCGTACAGCGGCCGCTCCAGATAGCCGGGCAGGGCGGGGATGCCCAGCTCGTCCAGTGCCCGGGCCCAGTGCGTGTTGTCGTCGACGAGGAGTGGGACGACCCACCAGGCGTGGCCGGTCCTCTGTTGAGGGACCGTCACCCCGGGCAGGCCGGCGATGGCTTCGATGAGGCGCCGCGCGCTCGCGCGGCGGCGGGCGACGACGTCGGCGACGCGCGTGAGCTGGGCGCGGGCGACGGCCGCCACGAGCTCGGTCATCCGGTAGTTCAGGCCCATGGTGCGGTGGATGCGGCCCTCGGTACGGTCCCAGCCCTTGTCCATGAACAGCCGCATCCGGGTGGCGAGGGCGGGATCGTCGGTGATGGCGAGGCCGCCGTCGCCGGCGGTGATGTGCTTGTACTGCTGGAGGCTGAAGCAGGCGATGTCGCCGAGCGTGCCGAGCAGCCGGCCTTCGTCGTCCTCGCCGAGCCACGCCTGGGCGCAGTCCTCGATGAGCAGCAGCCCGTGCCGGTCGCAGATCTCCTTGAGCCGTACGGTGTCGGCGGCGCCGCCGAAGAGGTGAACGGCGATGACGGCCTTGGTGCGCGGCGTGACGGCCGCCTCGACGGCGTCGGGGTCGAGGTTCCCGTCGTCCTCCGTCACGTCGGCGAAGACCACCCGCCCGCCCTGGGCGAGTACCGGGGCGACGGTGCCGAAGTCGGAGATCGGTGTGGTGACGACCTCGTCGCCGGGTCCGACTCCGGCGGCGGCGACGGCCAGGTGCAGGGCCGCGGTGCCGGAACTGCAGGACACGGCCTCGGCGCGCCCGTACAGCCGGGCCATCTCGGTCTCCAGCGCCCGGGCCTCCTGGCCGAACGCCCCGCACAGGACGGCCGAGTCGAGGACCCGGAGCACCGCTGCGCGTTCCTCCTCGCCGAACGTCCTTCCCCGGGGATCCAGAACTGTGGGCAGCGGCATTTCCCGTTGCGGCATCGGGGGATTATCCTCTCGGCAGCACGCGATTATGGCCTGGGCCGAAAGTAGAACCCCTGCCGACGGCCGTCAATCAGGCGTAACGCAGGCTTCGCAAGAATCGCCCTTGACGCGAAACGCCCAGCAGAACGGAGACCGGCCATGCCGCTCACTGTCGGCGTGATAGGTCCCGAGGACCTGGTCCAGAAGGTGGTCGCGGTCGGAGGCCGCGCGCCCGGATCCGCCCGGTTGCTGCCGCTGCCGTACCGTCACGAGGGCGAGACCACCGCGGTGGTGACGGGCGCGCGGTCGCGGGCGGACGCGCTGTTGTTCACCGGGGTCGTGCCGCACGCGCTGGCCGACGCGGCGGGTGTACTGGACCGGCCGGCGATGTACGTGCCGTACAACGGCGCCACGCTGCTGCGGGCGCTCGTCGAACTGCTGCGGCTCGGGCACGACGTGTCGCGGGTGTCCATCGACACCCTGCGCCGCGACGAGGTGCTGGAGACGATGACGGAGGCCAAGCTGCCCACCGACCGGGTGCGGGTGCTGCCGTACCGGCCGGGGTTGACCTCGGAGGACGTCGTCGACTTCCACCTGGACGCCCGGGACGCGAAGAAGGCCCGGGTGGCCATCACCTGTCTCGGCTCGGCGTTCCACGTGCTGGAGCAGCACACGCACGCCGTGCGCCTGGCCCCGTCCCGGCACTCGATACTGGCGACCCTTCAGGCGCTCGTCCTGGCCACGGCCGGGCAGCACAGCGGGGACGCGCAGGTGGTGCTGGGCATCGTCGACCTGCCGGGCGCGGGCGCGGACGCGCGGCTGCCGGAGGACATACGGGTGCTCGGCGGCAGCCTGGCCGAGCTTCCGGACGGGCGGCGGCTGGTGGTGACGACGCGCGGGGTGCTGGAGACGGCGACGGAGCGGTTCACTCGTCTCCCGTTCCTCGACGGCCTGGCGGCCCGGCACGGCACCGCGCATGTGGGCTTCGGTGTGGGCCGTACGGCGGCGGAGGCCGAGGCACTGGCCCGACGGGCCGTCAACCGGGCACGCTGGGTGGGCATGGCGGCGGGTGCGGCGGCGGGTGTGGTGTCGATGGCTGACGACGTCGACATCGTCATCGCGCCGGGTGCGGCGGGCGTCGCGCCGGGTGCGGCGGGTGTCGCGCCGGGTGCGGCGGGCGTCGCGCCGGGGTCGGTGGGTGAGGCAGGTGGGGCGGGGTCGGTCGGCTCGGCGGGCGCGGTGGACGCGGTCGGGTCGGCGGGTGGGGCTGGGTCGGCGGGCGCGGACGGCGCGGCGGGCGCGGTCGGTTCGGTGAGGTCGGCCGGCTCGGATGGCGCGTCGGACTCGGCAGGCGCGGACGGCTCGGCGGGTGGGGCTGGGTCGGCGGGGTCGGCCGGCTCAGGTGGCTCAGCCGGCTCGGCTGGTTCAGCCGGTTCGCCGAACTCCCTTGGTTCGGCCGGTTCGGCCGGTTCGGCCGGTTCGGCCGGTTCGGCCGGTTCGGCCGGTTCGGCCGGTTCGCCGAACTCCCTTGGCTTGACCGGCTCCGCAGGCTCACCAGGCTCGGGCGACTCCGCGGGAGCGCCCGGCTCCACCGGCACCCCAGGCGCGCCAGCCTCGCGTGGCGCAATCGGCCCCGTGGGCTCACCCAGCTCCCCAAGCTCACCCGCGGGCTCACCCGCGCACGCCGCAGGCACCGCAGGCACCCCGGGCACCGCTCACCCCGCAGGCACCGCGCATCCCGTGGGCGCCGCTCACGCCGCGCACGCCAGGCCGGCGGAGGGGCCCGCGCTGCTGGCCCGGCGGGTGGGCCTGCACCCGCAGACGCTGGACCGGCTGCGGGAGCTGACCGCGGCGGACGGGGGCGCGGGGGTCACCGCCCATCGGGTCGCCGAGCACCTGTCCGTGCAGCAGCGCACGGCCCGCCGGATCCTCAAGCGGCTGGAGCGGGCCGGGATAGCCGTACCGACCGGCAGTCGCCAGGAAGGGCAGACCGGCCGTCCCCCGATCGTCTACCAGGTCCGTCTGTAGCCCGTGGATCGCGGATTACGGCCTGGGCCGAAACCCCCCACATCGCAGGCCGCCACGGTGGGAACGCCGTACGGCGGAGACGAAGGAGCTCGCGCGTGAAAATCGCCTCGTTCCACACCCGTGTCGTCCGTGCCCGTTATCGCCGCCCGTTCGTCATCAGCAGTGGCACCAGCCCCGACCTCGTCAGTCTCGTCGTGGAGGTCCGGACGGCCGACGGGGCATCGGGTTTCGGCGAGGCGTCGCCGATGACCGCGTACACCGGCGAGACTCTCGCGGGGCTCAGCGCGGCGGTGACCGAACATGTCGCTCCGGCGCTCGTCGGCCGTGACCCGCGCGACCTGGCGGGCGCGCATGCCGCGATGGACGCCGCCATCCGGGGCCAGCACCTGGCCAAGGCGGCGCTGGACCTGGCGCTGCACGACCTCGCGGCGCGTGCCGCCGGGTGGCCGGCGCACCTGCTGCTGGGCGGCGGGCGGGTGGGCGGGCCGGTGCCGACGACGTGGGTCGTGGGGCTGGGCACGGTCGACGAGATGGTGGAGGAGGCGGCCCGGTACGCGGCGGCCGGGTTCGGGCACATCAAGCTCAAGGGCGGCGACGATCCGGCGCTCGACGTGGAGCTGGTGACCGCCGTACGCAAGGCGGTGCCGGAGTCGGTGGAGCTGTCGCTGGACGCCAACGAGGGGTACGCCCCGGGCGAGGCGGCCCGTACGGTGGCCCGGCTCGCGGACGCCGGGCTGGACCTGGTGGAGCAGCCGCTGCCGCGCTGGGACCTGGAGGGACTCGCGGCGCTGCGCGCGCGGGGCGGGGTGCGGGTGATGGCGGACGAGTCGGTGCAGTCGGCGCACGACGCGCTGGAGGTGGTTCGCCGGGGCGCCGCCGACGTACTGAACATCAAGATCCTGAAGGTGGGCGGGCTGTACCGGGCGCGGCAGATCGCGGCGCTGGCCGAGACGGCGGGGCTCGCGGTGAAGGTCGGCACGATGCCGGAGCTGGGCGTGGCGACGCTCGCGGCCGCGCATCTGTCGGCGGCGCTGCCGCACGCCACGGTTCCGCCGGACCTGGTGGGCCCGCTGCTGGTGGAGGAGGAGCCGCTGGCGCCGGCGGCGTTCGCGGGCACGCCGGGGTCAGGGCTGGTGGAGCTGCCGGTCACGCCGGGGCTGGGGCACGGGCTGGGCGGCTGACGAACGGTCCGCTCCCCCGGAGCGGGGTTGGCGTGATTCGTGCGCTGTGGAGCATGGGCAGCGCTTAGGGTGAGGGGTGCAGCTGGTTCGCCCTGTCAGCCAGGCAGGCGCGTCGTAAGAGGGAATCCGGTGCGAATCCGGAACTGCCCCGCAGCGGTGAGCGGGAACGACCGCCGTCATCAGCACTGGGTCCACCACACGGGTCCGGGAAGCGACGGCCAGTAGGTGCCTCCTGCACAGCAGAGGCGCGCTCGCGAGTCCGAAGACCTGCCACTGCCCGTACGTGAGACACGCGTACGGAGATCTCGGTGACCTCGTGGGCGGGTCGGCGGTGGCAGCGGGCCGAGGCGTGCCCGCCGTTCCTTCGCGTGTCCGCGACCGGTCTCCGGGTCGCCCCACACGACTCGCGAAGGAGAGTGCCGTGACCGCCACCGTGTACGGATACCCGCGCCAGGGCCCGAACCGGGAACTGAAGAAGGCCGTCGAAGGCTATTGGAAGGGCCGTATTCCGGCCGATGAGCTGCGGGCCACGGCGGCCGGGCTGCGCCGGTCGCATTGGCAGCGGCTCGCCGAGGCCGGTGTCCATGAGGTGCCGACCGGCGATTTCTCGTACTACGACCATGTCCTGGACACCAGCGTCATGGTGGGCGCCGTTCCCGTGCGTCACCGGGAGGCGGTGGCCGCCGACGCGCTGGACGGGTACTTCGCCATGGCCCGGGGCACCGAGGACGTGGCGCCGCTGGAGATGACCAAGTGGTTCGACACCAACTACCACTATCTGGTGCCCGAACTCGGTCCGGACACCGTGTTCGCCGCCGACTCGGCCAAGCAGGTCGCCGAGTTGACGGAGGCGCTGGCCCTCGGGCACACCGCCCGGCCGGTCATCGTCGGGCCCGTCACGTACCTGCTGCTCGCCAAGCCCGCCCCGGACGCGCCGGCCGGCTTCGTACCCCTCACGCTGCTGGACCGGTTGCTGCCCGTGTACGCCGAGGTGCTGGCCGATCTGCGGGCGGCCGGTGCCGGGTGGGTGCAGCTCGACGAGCCCGCGCTCGTCCAGGACCGTACGGCGGCCGAACTGAACGCCGCCGCCCGGGCCTACCGTGACCTCGGTGCCCTCACCGACCGGCCGCGGCTGCTGGTCGCGACGTACTTCGACCGGCTCGGCGAGGCGCTCCCGGTGCTGGCGAAGGCGCCCGTGGACGGGCTGGCGCTGGACTTCACCGGTCCGGCGGCCGCCAACCTGGACGATCTGGCCGCCGCCGGCGGCCTGCCGGGCAAGCGGCTCGTCGCGGGCGTCGTCGACGGCCGCAACGTCTGGATCAACGACCTGGAACGGTCCCTCGCCACCCTGGGCACGCTGCTCGGCCTCGCCGGGCGGGTCGACGTGGCCGCCTCCTGCTCGCTGCTGCACGTCCCGCTGGACGTGGCGGCCGAGCGTGACCTGGACCCGCAGGTCGCCCGCTGGCTGGCCTTCGCCCGCCAGAAGACCGACGAGATCGTCACCCTGGCCCGCGGGCTGGCCGAGGGCGCCGACACCATCACCGCCCAACTGGCCGCCAACCGCGCCGTCCTGGGTGCCCGGGCCGGCTCGGCGCTCACCTGTGACCCCGCCGTACGGGCCCGTACCGCGGCTGTCACCGACTCGGAGACGCGCCGCTCGCAGCCGTACGCCCGGCGTGCCGCCGCGCAGGCCGCCCACCTCCGCCTGCCGCTGCTGCCCACGACGACCATCGGTTCGTTCCCGCAGACCACGGAGCTGCGGACCGCCCGCGCCGATCTGCGGGCGGGGCGCATCGGCCCGGCCGCGTACGAGGAGCGCGTCGAGAAGGAGATCCGGGAGGTGATCTCCTTCCAGGAGAAGGCCGGCATCGACGTCCTGGTGCACGGCGAGCCCGAACGCGACGACATGGTGCAGTACTTCGCCGAGCGGCTCACCGGGTTCCTCGCCACCCGGCACGGCTGGGTCCAGTCGTACGGCACCCGCTACGTCCGCCCGCCGATCCTCGCCGGTGACGTCTCGCGCCCCGAGCCGATGACCGTGCGCTGGACGCGGTACGCCCAGTCCCTGACCGACCGGCCGGTCAAGGGCATGCTCACCGGTCCGGTCACCATGCTGGCCTGGTCCTTCGTCCGTGACGACCAGCCACCGGCCGAGACGGCCCGCCAGGTCGCCCTCGCGCTGCGCGACGAGGTGAACGACCTGGAGGCGGCGGGCGTTTCGGTCATCCAGGTCGACGAGCCCGCCCTCCGAGAGACCCTGCCGCTGCGTGCCGGCGGCCGTCCCGCCTACCTGGCGTGGGCGACCGAGGCGTTCCGGCTCGCGACCGGCGGCGTACGTCCGGACACCCAGATCCACACGCACATGTGCTACGCCGAGTTCGGTGACGTGCTCGCCGCGATCGACGACCTCGACGCCGACGTGATCAGTCTGGAGGCGGCCCGCTCCCACATGCGGGTGGCGGCGGAGCTGCGCGCTGCCGGTTATCCGCGTGAGATCGGGCCGGGGGTGTACGACATCCACTCGCCCCGCGTTCCGGGCAGTGACGAGATGGCCGCCCTGCTGCGGGAGGGGCTGCGGGCGATTCCGGCGGAGCGGCTGTGGGTGAATCCCGACTGCGGTCTGAAGACCCGTGGGTGGCCGGAGACGCGGGCGTCGCTGGAGAACCTGGTCGCGGCGGCGCGCTCGCTGCGCGCGGAGCTGGGCGGCACCCCCGGCCGATGACGTCGCCACCCATGCGTATACAAATAAACCGACAATAGGACGAAGACCGCGGGGGCGGATCAGCACGGTGACGCACACATCCACGGCAAACACGGCCACCACGACAGGGTTGCCCACCGGGCGACTGGTCAGCGTGGACGTGGCCCGCGCCATCGCCGTGTTCGCCATGTTCGCCGCGCACATCGGCCCGCCCGCGAAGCCCGAAGGCGCGGGTTTTCTGCTGGTGGCCTTCGACGGGCGCGCCCCCGCCATCTTCACCCTCATCGCGGGACTGTCCCTGACGCTCTCCCGTGGTGGCACCCGGCCCCGTCCGAAGCCGGCCGGGGCGCTGCGCTCCACGATCGTCCGGTGTGCCGTGCTCGCGGCGCTCGGGCTCGCGCTGACGGAGCTGCGGTCGGGGATCGCCGTGATCCTCACGTTCTTCGCGCTGTACTTCCTGGCCGCCGAGCCGCTCGCCCGGCTGGGCACCCGCGCCCTCACGGCGGTCGCGGCGGTGTCGGTGGTCCTCGGCCCCGCCCTGTCGTACGTCCTCGGGCCGTACTTCGGCTACCGCGTCATCGGCCGCGGGCGCTACCCGGGCTTCGAGGCCGTCACCAGTTGGTCCGGGTTCACCGGCGCGCTGGACACGCTGCTGCTGTCCGGCGCGTACCCGTTGCTGACGTACTTCCCGTACGTCGTCGTCGGCATGGCCCTGGGGCGGATCGCCGACCTGCGCCGGCCGGGTGTCGGTCGCCGTCTCATCGGCTGGGGGGCGCTCGTCACGCTCGCCGGGCACGGCCTGTCCGCGCTGGCGCTGGGCCCGGGCGGCGGGCGCGAGGCGCTGCTGCGGGCGATCGCCGAGAGCCACGCGTACGCGGTGAACGCCCCGGACCCGGTGCAGGCCGTGCTCGCCCGGCAGGCGGGCGCGATCCCCAGCACCTCGTGGGCCTGGCTGCTGGTCGACGGGCCCTACAGCCAGACGCCGTTCGAGACCGTCGCCAACATCGGCGTGAGCCTGCTCCTCCTCGGCCTCGTGGTCGCCGCCTGCCGCAGCAGGGCGCTGGAGACGCTGCTGCGCCCGCTGGCCGTGGTGGGCACGATGGGCCTGTCGGTGTACGCGGTCCACGTCGTGGCGCGCGCCGAACTGCACCCGCACCACGGCTGGCCGGCGCTGGGCGCGTTCTGCGGGGTCTCGCTCGTGGCGTGTGCCGTCTGGGCGTTCGTCTTCCACCGGACGCCCCTCCGGCGCGGTCCGCTCGAGTGGGCCCTGCATGTGCTCATGCCGAAGGCCAGGACCACCTGACGGCTGCCGTCAGGCCCGGCGGCGCGCGTCACCGCCGGGGCCGCCGGGGGCCGCGCGTTCGGCACGGCGGCCGACCGCGGCCAGCAGGTCGCGGCGGATGAGACTGCTGAAGGGCTCGATGAAGACCCAGTAGGGCGTGAACCGGCGGGCCGCGCCCGGGTCCGTGGCGTACACGCGGGTCTCGGTGCGCAGCCGCGCTCCGGCACCGTCGGGTTCGGCCCAGAGGCCCGTCACCCCCTTGACGTATCCGGGCCGGTCGAACGCCAGGAACTCCTCGGGGCTCAGGCCGGGGACGACCGCCTTGAGGAGGCTCGGCTTCCAGGGCTGTCCGACGAAGCCTGTGACGAGTTCGCCGCCGGGCACGTCGTCCAGCACGATGAAGCCCATCCGCTTCATGCCCTCGATCGCGTCGGCGTCGCCCGCGAACGGCTTCCCGTCGCTGTGGCCCAGCAGTCGGGAGGGCAGGGTGCGCAGCGTCATCAGCGGTCGCAGCAGCCTCGTCTCTCTGAACGTCACCTCTTTGAGCGCCCTGGCCACTTCTGGCACGGGTGCCGCGACGGCGCGCTCGTGGTGGGTGCGCCAGTGGGCGCCGGGAAGCCAGTGGTCCAGTCGGACCGGGTGCGCGCCGTGCGTCTCCTGCCGCTTGTCCAGCATGGGGATCCTCCTCGGGAGAGCGGGCGGTGGCGAGCATTCTGAGACTGGAGTTCCGGAACTGCGGTCTCGTATACTGCCACCATGCCGGACTCCGGACAACAGCTGGGGCGCCCCAGGGACAGCCACATCGACCACGCGGTGCTCGCCGCCGCGCGCGAGCTCCTCGCCGAAGTGGGGTACGCCCGCGTGACCATGGACGCGACCGCAGCCCGCGCGCGCGTGGGCAAGGCGGCCATCTACCGTCGGTTCGGCTCCAAGGCGGAGCTGCTCTTCGCCGCCGCGGTCCACGACATGAGCATCGAGCCACCCCCGGACACCGGCTCCCTGCGCGCGGACCTGCACGCGCTGGCACGGCTCATCCACGAACGTCTGACCAACCCCCTGGCCCGCCAGGTGATCCCCGCCCTGCTGGCCGAAACGGCCCGCTCACCGGAGCTGGCCACCCGGCTCCAGCAGACCTTCGTCGCCCAGCAGCGCGCCGACTTCGCCGCCCTCCTGGCCCGCGCGGAACACCGCGGCGAACTACCCCAACCCCTGGACCCGGCGCTGGCGCACCTGCTGCTGAGCGGCCCGGTGTTCATGGCGCTCTTCGCCTTCCAGGACCCGCTGGACGACGCCATGCTCGGCGCGATCGCCTCGGCGACCGCCGCCGGCCTCATCGCCCGAGCGACCGGCCCCGGGCCGGGTTGAGGAGGCGGCGGGGACGGTGCGGCCGGCGCGCGGCACGCGCCTCGGTCACACGCTGCGGCCCTTCCTGCCGCCGCCAGGGGCTGGGTGTAGGCGGACAGCGGCACCCCGTCGACCAGTTCCATGCCGAGGAACAGCCGCTCCAGCGAGTCGTCGAGCACCGCGTCGTACACCTGCGGCACGCCCGCGTGCTGGATCCGGGCGCTGATCCTCGCCTCGCGCCGGAACCGCTTGGCGAACTCCTCCGCGAGCTGCGGCGAGGTGACGGCCTGCTGCCGGATCAGCTTCACGGCGACCGGCCGGTCCAGCACGGCGCCATAGCCGCGCCGCACGTCCCCCATGCCGCCGTGGCTGAGCTCCTCCAGGAGTTCGTAACGTCCGGCGATCACCTGCTGCGGCACCCTGCCCGACATGGTCGGGAACAAGGCTCGTGGGCTCGGTGATCTTCCGTCCAGTGAAGTGGACCGGATCCGGCGGTTACGGCCGAGAATCGGCCACGGTGGCGCGGGCGGGCGTGTCGCACTCCGCCCACACGGTCTTCCCGGGCGTGCCACTGGTGCGGGGGTACCAGCCCCACCGTTCGGCGAGGCATTCCACCAGGAGCAGCCCGCGCCCGCCGGTGCGGTCGGGCCCGGGGACGCCGGCCGGGGGCGCCGGGAGCCGCTCGCCGCGGGTGTCGGTGACCTCGATGCGTACGGTCGCGTCATGGGCGGTGAGCCGCAGCAGGAAGTCCCGCCCGGGTACGCGCCCATGACGTACGGCGTTCGCGGCCAGCTCGGCGACGAGCAGCGTGAGCGTGTCGTGGGCATCGGTGGCGTACGGGACGCCCCAGGCGTCCAGCCGCTCGGCGGAGAGCCTGCGCGCCAGGCGGGCGCCGCGAGGCGTGGAGCTGAACCTCATTTCGAAATGGTGGGCGGGCTGGTTGAGTTGGCTGGTCCGGGTGTTGCTCACGGGGTTCCTCGTCATGACTCCACGGTGGGCCGTGGTGGCGTAGCGTGACCATGGGTGACGCGCCGTCGCGGCGTTCTTGTACGCGGCGACAGGCGCGCTGTACGTGGCGGGAAAGGCGGCAGCGATGCGGGACGAGGACGACCGGGACGCGCGGGAACCCGAGGGCCGGCGCCCGGAGGACGAGCCCAGCTCGGGTGTGGTGACGGCGTTCGGGCGCCAGTTGAAGTTGTTGCGACTGCGGGCGGGGCTGGACCGGCACGAGTTCGGGAGGCTGGTGGGGTACGCGGCCCAGTCGGTCGCGTCTTTCGAGCAGGGGCGACGCATTCCACCACCGCGGTTCATCGACCGGGCGGATGAGGTGCTGGACGCGGGGGGTGTGCTGGTCGCGATGAAGGAGGAGGTGGCGCGGTCCCAGTACCCGGCGTTCTTCCGGGACGCGGCACGGCTTGAGGCCGAGGCCCTTGAGCTGTTCTTGTACGCGGTGCAGGCTGTGCCTGGGCTTCTGCAGACCGAGGAGTACACGCGCGCGCTCCTCGCAATGCGGCGCCCGCTGTTGGATGAAGACACCATCGAACAACGAGTGACGGCCCGTATCTCCCGGCAGGACATCTTCAACAGGTGGCCGGCACCGCTGATGAGCTTCGTCATCGAGGAAGCAGTTCTCCGTCGGCCGTTCGGTGGGAAGCCTGTGATGCGTGGGGTCCTTGAACAGATCCTGCTGATCGGCCAGAAGCGCAACGTCGAGATCCAAGCGATGCCGACGGATCGCGAGGACAATGCGGGCGTGGACGGCCCGTTCACGCTGATCACACGCAAGGGGGGTGACCAGGTCGCGTACCTGGAGGTACAAGGCCGCAGCATCCTGCTCACCGACCGCGACGAAGTGCGCTCCGTCGCTGCGCGCTATGGGATTATCCGATCCCAGGCTCTCACGCCGCGAGAGACCACGGAATTCATCGAGAAGTTGCTGGGAGAGCTATGAACACCGCACGGATTTCGTCCACTGCATCGGAACTCACCTGGCGTAAGAGCAGTTACAGCGGGGCGGAGGGCGGCGAGTGCGTCGAGGTGGCCGCCTCACCCGGCACCGTGCACGTCCGGGACTCCAAGCGGCGGCTCGACGGGCCCGTGCTGACCGTTGGGCGCGAGGCGTGGGCCGGGTTCATCGGGCTGGCTTCCGGGGCGCAGGCGTAGGGAGCGGGGCCCCGTTCGTGTGGCACGGACGGGGCACACCGCACAAGGCCTCAGCCCTCGTCGTCCATGCCCGCCTCACGGCGGATCATCCGCCACGCGGCGCGGCGTGCGCTGCGGTCCAGGTTGGACTCGAAGCTCCGGTCGGCGCCGAAGTACTGGCGGCCCATGCCGGCGATGGTGTCGATGTGCCTCGTTGAACGGCTTGGCGAGGTCCTCCTCGGTGCACATGAAAGCACCGTCAAACCAGGCAAGCTGTTTGACGGTGCTTTCATGTGCATGCCTTCAGGGCGACGCTTCCAGCGGGAACAAGTGGCAGCCGTGCGCGCCTGTCAACCGCGCTCGCGGAGGTATGCCTCCAGCTCTGCCGCCCCGGTCAGCATCGCCCGCCCGCGGGCGGACAGCCGACCGTGCCAGTCGCGCAGTGCGGCCTCGAGCGGCTCCAGCCCGCCGGCCGCCCGCACCTGGGCGATCAGCGGGGCGATCTGCTCCAGGAGGTAGCCGCCCCGCCTGAGCTGGTGGGCCAGCCGGGCGTCCCGTACGTCGGCCTCGTCGTAGACGCGGTACCCGGTCCGCGGGTCGCGGCGCGGGCTCACCAACCCGGCGCGCTCCCATGCGCGCAGCGTCGCGGGCCGGATTCCGAGCTTCCTTGCCAGCGGCCCGATGAACGTGCCGCCGGGCCCGGACACTGCGGCCGGTCCGGGTCCCGTGAGGGGCTCCAGGTCGCGGAGGGCGCTCTCCACGGCCTGGAGGGTCCGCCGGTCGTCGAGGAGCTGGGCGTGGCTCTCGTCGATGAGACGGAACGCCTCATCGGTCGCGCCCTGGTTCACGGCCCGCATGATCGACGTCGCCGTCCGGTGGCCGTGGCCGGGCAGCAGGGCGAGAAACGCGCGCAGGGCACCCGCGTGCAGCGGGGTGTAGGTGCGGTAGCCGTGGAGTGTGCGAGCGGCGGCCGGGAGGATGCCGGCCTCCTCGTAGTTCCTGATCGCCTGCGTGGACAGACCGTGCGCGCGCGCCAGGTCGACCGGCCTGAGCCGATCACCGCTTTGAAGGTTTCGCCCCATGGTGCTGACGTTATCGCGGAAAAGTTTCAATCGATTGTTCAACGATAGCGTTGAAGGCATGGCTACTGACATCAAGGACGCCGTCCATGCCGTCGAGGCTGCCGCCGTCATGAGGCTGCTCCCGGCCCGGCCCCGGCTGCTCGCCCTGGGCGAGCCCACCCACGGCGAGGAGACGCTGCTCGACCTGCGTAACGAGCTCTTCCGCCGGCTCGTCGAGCAGGAGGGCTACCGGACCATCGCGATCGAGAGCGACTGCATGAGGGGCCTGGTCGTGGACGACCACGTCAGCTCGGGCACCGGCACCCTCGGCGAGGTCATGGAGCGCGGATTCAGCCACGGGTGGGGCGCCTCCGCGGCCAACCGCGAACTCGTGCGGTGGATACGGGCGTACAACGACGGCCGGCCCGCGTCCGAGCGGCTCCGCTTCGCCGGCTTCGACGGCCCGCTGGAGATCACCCACGCCGCGAGCCCCCGGCAGGCCCTCACCGCACTCCACGGCTACCTCGCGGCCCGGGTGGACGCGGACCTGCTCCCCTGCACCGGGGAAACACTCGACCGCCTGCTCGGAACCGACGACCGGTGGACCGTTCCCGCCGCGATGACGGACCCGGCCCGGTCCGTGGGGCAGTCGGCCGAGGCCAGGGAGTTGCGGCTGCTCGCCGACGATCTGGTGGCGCTGCTCGACGCGCAGACGCCACACCTGATCACGGCGACCTCGCGGGACGACTGGGACCGGGCGCGCCTGTACGGACGCACCGCGACCGGCCTGCTGCGCTACCACTACTGGATGGCCGACACCTCACCCGCCCGCATGACCCGGCTGGTGAGCGTGCGGGACCAGATGATGGCCCACAACCTCCTCGCCGTCGCCGCTCGGGGCCCGGCGCTCGTCCACGCCCACAACTCCCATCTTCAGCGCGGGAAGAGCACGATGCGGATGGGCGGGATGCCGGTGGAGTGGTGGAGCGCCGGTGCGCTGGTGAGCGCCCAACTCGGCGAGGGGTACGCCTTCGTGGCCACGGCCCTCGGCACGATCCGGCACCAGGGTGTGGACACGCCGCCGCCGGACACCGTCGAAGGACTCCTGTACGCGCTCCCGGAGGACCGCTGCGTCATCGACGCCGCGCGGCTGGCCACCGCCCTCGGCGACACGCGGCCCGCCTCCCGCGTATCCCCCTGGTTCGGCTACGCCCCGCTCGACCCGGCCCACCTGGCGGACAGCGACGGCATCGTGTTCGTGAAGGACGTCCGGCAGAGCCGGCACCACCATCAGCAGTGAGGCATGGCACGACGCTACGTCCGCGGTTCCTCCAGGAGGCCCGCCTCGACGAAGCCCTCGCGGGCTCCCGGGATGTCCAGGACGCCGCAGTCCTCGAAGAGGGCCACCGTCTTGGCGGACGCGAACCGGATGCTCCGGAGCACCGCGTCACGGTGGTAGGACTCCGCGACGATCAGCCGGGCCCGGTCCTCGGAGAACCCGGCCTGGCGCAGCGCGGCGTGCGCCGGCGCGGTGGCCGGGTGCAGGGACCGTACGATCACGTCCGGCAGGAACCGCGCGACCAGACGCCGTTCGCCCGGGTCGAGTTGGCCCCACAGGTACCGGAAGAAGGCGGAGAAGTAGGCGTGGTGCCTGCCTTCGTCGATGGCGTGGTCGCTCACGGTGTCCCGGACCACCGTGATCACGTCGGGGTCCTTGGGGATGTCGACCAGGATCGAGGTGATCAGCGTCTCGAACACCACCACCTGGAGGAGCTGGACCAGCCGGCGGTGCTGCGGGTAGCCGTGGCCGATGGCGTCGAGGTTCCGGATGAACGGGCCGAAGTCGTAGGGCAGCGCGCCAATACCGGACCGTTTCTCCAGTTGGTCGACGACATCCAGGCTGTACAGCGAGTGGTACCCCTCGTCCACCATGATCTTGAACGCGTTCATCCGCGCCGTGTTGGACACCTCCAGCCCGCACCTGTTCTCGGCGATCCGCTGCGTGGCCCGGCAGACCACGGCCACTTCGAAGTGCGAGGTGAAGTTGAGCCACTGGTAGAGGTGCTGGGCCGAGAGGTAGCGCTGCAGCGGCTGCTCCCGCTCGGCCACCAGCGGATGTCCGAGGTGGGGGACGAGGCGCCGGGGAAAGAATTCCTTGAGGATGTCCGTGTCGTCCTCGTCGACGGTGCGCCGCGCCGCGGCGCGTACACCGGCCTTCTCGTACCAGGCGTCGAACGCCCTGATGTCATCGAGTTCCATCGGCAGCCTCCGGTGCGGCGGGCCCGAGTTCGCGGGCGTGGAGGACGTTGTCGCTCCAGATGCGGTCGAGCCTCCCCCAGCGCATGGCCGAGGCCACGTCCGGGAAGAAGCCGGAGCCGTTGAAGTTGGCGCTGGTGTTGCACAGGACCGGGATTCCACTGAGCCGGTGGTACTCCCGCAGTACGGCACGGAGGGTGGGGTCGTCCTCGGCACCGACGGTCTGGAGCCGGGCCGAGCCGTCGAGGTGGACGACGGCGGGGATGCGGGCGGCCCACTCCGGGCGGACGTCGTGGTCGAAGAGCATGTGCGGATCCGGCGTCCCCGGCGAGAAGACGGCGGGCGCCTCCTCGGTGAGGCAGATGGGCGCCACCGGACGGTAGTGCTCCCGGTTCTTGACCTTGTTGAGGAGTTCCTTCATCGCCGGGTCGGTGGCCGCGGCGAGGATGGACCGGCCGCCGAGCGCGCGCGGGCCCAGCTCCGCCCGGCCGTCGATCACGACCACCGGCTCGCCCGTCTCGTGCAGCACCCGGGCGAGTTCCTCGGGCGTGCATGGCGTCGACGTCCAGCCGGCGAGCGGGGCGGAGTCCTTCACGGCAGGTCCCAGCCGGGGGTTCCAGTCGATCGCCCCGATGCCCTCCGTGGCGATCAGGTGGGCCGCCGCGGTGCCGATGGCGGAACCGGAGTCGTTGGGGAAGGGGGGCACCCAGACCGAGGCGAAGGCGGGGTGGGCACGCAGCGCGCTGTTCCACTTGATGTTGAGGGCGCAGCCACCGACGAAGCAGAGGTTCCAGGGCCCCTCGCCCTTCCACTCCCGTACCCGCGCCGCCACCCGCTCCACCAGCAGGTCCTCCAGGAACTGGTGGACCGAGGCGAGCACGTCCTCGTCCTGGACGGCGTCGCCCGCCAGCCGCCGGCGTACCGAGGAGAAGTAGTCGTGGACCTGGCTCAGCGAGGGCTCCGCGTTGCTGCCCCATCCGCCGATGGCGGCCCGGTAGGCGGTGGCCTTGGGCCCCGGTCCCTCGAAGTGTTCCGAGAACTCCTCCCTCAGCACGTCCATGACGCCGGCGCGTACGGTGCCCAGAGCGATGTACGCCATGAGCTTGCCCGCCACCGAGAGGTCGTCGACGGTCTTGGACTCATCGGTCCGGCGGAACGGGCCGAAGTGGTGGGCCGCCGTCGCATAGGCGTGGCCTATCAGGGGGAAGAGGGCGCCGCCGTTCTCCACCCCGCGTTCCGGGTCGGCGAAGTACAGCCGGGGGAACATGCCGCCGTCCCACACCAGGACGAACGACGGCTCGCCGGCCGGGGCGAAGGGGCTGGAGCAGTAGGCGCTCGCCAGGTGGCCGGTGACATGGAGGTAGCTGCTGTACGTCAGGGGGCGCCCCGCTATGGTGAACCGGCCCGTACGGCCGGTCTGGAGCAGGTCGGTGATCCGCTCGTTCTCCCGGTACGGGGCGAGCGCCAAGGTGGCGGGAGTGCCTTGGTCGGACAGGGTGGCGGTGCCCTGGTCACGGCCGTCCCAGCCGTCCACCACCCAGTGGTCGACGTCTTCGACGCGGTAGCCGAAGCCGGCCAGGATCTCCGCGACGATTCCGGCGTCGGTGACCTCGCTGTACCTCGGGTTGTTTCCGATCTTCTCCATCTCGACGCTGAAGACGAGCCGGTCGTCCTCCAGCAGGGCGACCGCGCCGTCGTGGGTGAGCTTGAGACCACAGATGATCAAGGAAGTTCGCTCCAATCACGCGGGAGGACGATGGTGGGAGGCGAGAGCGGCGAGGTACGGGCCGCACCGCTCACCGAGGAAGCGCAGGAGGCGGCCGAGGGCCTCGAGACGACGCCGGTCCGGGACCCAGAGCCAGGTCTCGCGCGGTACGAGCCGGGCGCCTCGCAGCAGTTTCGGGGCGAACGCCTCGAAGCCCATGCGCACCCGGCGGATCCCGTTGTCCAGCGCGTACCGCAGCGGGTCGTAGAAGTTGACGCACTGGTAGGAGGTACTGCGCTCGGGGTCGCCGTAGTCGCACCCGTAAACGAGGGCGTAGTACGCCTGTCCATCGGCCAGGTGCAGGCCGCAGGCGATGATCGTCCCGTCCGGGCGCCGCACCGCCGGCACCCGGATCGCGTGGCCCAGCAGGCCGGCCATGGCGCGCCGGGTGGCCAGCAGGGCGTCGGGGCGTGGCGTGCCGCCGTACTTGCGCGCGGTGGCCACCTCCAGTTCGGTGACCCGCTCGACGGTGTCGTCCAGGCGGACCGTCTCCAGCCGCAGCCCGGCGGTCTCCAGCGCCCGGGGTTCGGAGCGGAACCGGTACCGGCGGTCACGCGGCATCGAGGCGAGGAAGGCGTCGTACGAGGGGTGGCGGGAGAGGTCGAACAGGCTGATCGCGGTGAGCTCGGCCTGCTGGAAGCCCCGGGCCCCGAGCACCTGCCGCAGTTCCTGGTCCCCGGGGTCGACGAAGGGCAGGACGACCGCGCCTGCCAGGCCGTCCCGTATCGCGTCCTGGGCCGCGGCGATCAGGTCGGTGCTCGCGCGCAGGCGTGCGGCCGGGGGCAGGTCCGGTCGGCGGATCACTTCGCTGCTGTCGAATCCCCGGATCACCAGTGCTTCGCCGAGCGCCCGGGACAGCGCGAGATGCGGGGCCGGGGTCTCTCCGCTGCCGGGCGCCGTGGCCGGGCCGGCGACGGCCTCGATGAGCGCCGTGTGCTCCGCCCGGAGCGCCGCCGCTTCGGCCGGCCGCTCGTCGGCGCGGAGGAACTGCGGGCTGGTCAGCATTTTCCAGGGGTGGCTGAACAGCGCGGTCGAGGGGGTGGTCAGCGCACCGTGCACGGCGACGGCCGGGCCGTGTTGGTCGGCGAGGGTGAGGGCGACGGGCCGGCCGGGCTCGACGTGCTCGCGGAAGGCGAGGTAGGGGTGAGCGAGGTCGAGCCGGTCGTCGCCTGCCACGATCCGCCAGTCCGCGGGCGGGATGCGTGCCAGTCCGTCGTCGTGCAGCCGCGCGGAGGTCACCGACGTCACGATGCCGCCTCCCTCTCGGGTCGGTCGGGTGCCGGGGGCTGGGGTTCGGTCCGTTGCCCGGTCCGGGCGTCGCGGACCGTACGGAACCGTCTGACCGGCGAAGGGAGGATGAACAGCGAGCAGACGAGCATGGACAGGGCCACCACGCGCAGTGCCCCTCCGGCCCCGAGCAGGTCGGCCAGCGCACCGCCGAGCAGCGCCCCGAGGGGCATCGGCCCGAAGGAGACGAGCCGGTAGCTCGCGGTCACCGCACCGAGGTACTCCTGCGGCGGGATCGCCTGACGCAGACTGACGACGAAGACGTTGTACAGCGACTGCGCGAAACCGTTGAGGAAGAACCCCGCCAGGAAGACCGCGACGACCACGAAACGCGACTGCGCGGCGAACAGGGTGGGCACCAGCAGGGCCAGCGCCGCCGCGAACAGCCCCACCAGGACCGACCGGCCGGCATGGAGCCGCTCCGCCCTGTGCCCGGTGACCAGCGCACCCGTCAGGGCGCCCACGCCGGCCGCCCCGATGACCAGGCCCACCTCACCGCCGGACATGCCCGCGGACCTGACCCCGTAGATGAGGAACACGGTGAGGAACGCCTGCTCGTGCAGGTTGAACAGGCCCGACTGCACGCACAGGTCACGGATGGGGCGGCACCTCCAGGTGAACCTCAGGCCCTCGGCGAGCGGAAGCGCCCGCGCCTTCGTCAGGTCCCGCCCGCGGTCCTGGGCGTCGAGCGTCCAGAAGCTCACCACCGCGGCGACGAACAGCAGCGCGGTGACGGCCAGGGCGGTCGGCAGCCCGGCGGACTGGACGAGGAAGCCCGCGAGCGCCGGCCCGGCCATCTGCGTGGCGGAGATACCGGCCTGGAGAAACCCGTTCCCCGCGGCCAGTTGCTCAACGGTGAGGACCCTGGGCACGGTCGCCTGGTAGCCCACGTCGTAGAAGACGGTCGCCGATCCGATCAGTACGGCGGTGGCGATCAGCAGCCACAGTTCGAGGCCGGACAGCGCGTACACCAGGCCCAGCAGCCCGAACCCGGTGGCGCGCAGCGCGTTGCAGGCCACCACCAGGGTCCGGGTGGGCACCCGGTCCGCCGCGACACCGGCCACCAACGACAGCGCGATCACCGGAACGGTCTGGGACGCCGACACCAGTCCGACGTCCGAGGCGCCGGCCTGCAGTGCGGTGAGCGCGGTCAGCGGCAGCATGAACTGGGCGATCTGATGGCCGAGCCGGGCCACCAGATCGCCGGTCCACAGCCGGCGGAAGGCGGCGACGCGCAGCAGCTCCGCCGTCCGAGTGTCCGTCATGGTGCGTCACCCGGGGGTGACGCGGACATGGAGGGACGTGCGGACCTGCTGCTCCAGCGCGTCGAGTTCCTCCGGGGCGGCCGCGTCGATGAAGAAGGTCACGGCGCGGTCGTCGGAGTCCCGCAGCGGGCCGAGGACGCTGCCGCGCTCCCGCAGCACCAGCACTCCGCGGAGCGTCGGTGGATCGTCCGCCCGTCCGGGTGCGATCGGTGGCCACATGCCGTTCTCACCGACCCACACGGGTTCCACTCCCGGCCAGTGCAGTACGACGTCGGACAGGACGCCGGGCTCGTGGTCGAGGTACACCTGGCGGGTGTAGCGGCGCGGCCGGGGGTAGGTGGTCGGCTCACCCAGCGCCACCTTGAGGATGTGCTTCTCCAGGGGTTCGCCGGTGGCCAGGTGGTAGAGGACCAGAAGTCCGTCGCCGGGGGTACGGGCGGCGACCTCCATCAGCCGGACGCGGCCGTCCGACGTCAGCCGCCACTCGGAGTGGGCGATCCCGTCCTGGAAGCCCAGCAGTTCCAGCATCCTGCTGTTGGCGTCCAGCAGGGACGTGACGGCGGAGGGCAGCGGGCAGGGCACGCTGTGGGACAGCTCCACGAAGGAGCTGGAGACCGACTCGGTGGTCTCCTTGGTGGTGACGGAGGCGAACACCGGTTTGCCGTCCTGCACCAGGGCCTCCACCGAGAACTCCTGCCCCGCCACCTTCTCCTCGACCAGGGCGTTCTCCCCCGGCGCGAACCGGGCGAGCGCCGCCCGCAGCTCGTCGGGAGCGGTCACCGCGGTCACCCCGGAGCTGGAGTGCCGGGCGGCGGGTTTCACGATCGCCGGGAAGCGCACGCCGGCCGGGTCGAACGTGTCCCGTTCGCTCGCCGGTACGACGGTCGAGGCCGGGCTCCATTCGTCCAGGTACCACCGCTGCAGGTACTTGCTGCGGCAGACCCGGCCGGCCCGCAGACCGGGCGAGCGCAGCCCGAGGGCGTCGGCGACCAGTCCGGCCTGCTCGACCAGGATCTCCCCCACCGCGTATACGCCGACGATGTCGTACCGCTCACGCCACCGCCGGGCGTGGGCGATCACCTCGGCGGTGAACGTCCCTTCGGACTCCATCGACCCCGCGACGAACGCCACGTCATCGACGGCCGAGGCCGGGTGCGTGGGGTCGGCGGTCCTGGCGAGCGTCTCGTCGCGCCACTTCGCCGGGGTGACGAGGAGGATCCGCAACCCCCGGTCGCGCAAGTCCTCCAGGTACTCGGGGTTGCGGCAGATGACGCCGAAACCGCCCAGCAGGACGAACGCCCGGAGGCGGCCGGCGTCCGTGGAGTCGTCGGTCACGCCGTCGCCCGCCGCGACGGCCACGGGCTCACTCATAGCCGTACTGTTCGAGGACGTGTCCGTAACGCTCGTCGAAGAGCGCGACGTTCTCCTTGGAGAACACCTCCCGCCACGTACCGGTCCGGCCCTGGTAGAAGGACCAGGCATCGGTGTTGTAGATGCGGTCGGCGATGGCCTCGGCATCCTGGTCCGCCGCGTTGACGTGTTCCAGCACCCGCTGCACGGCGGTCACCTGCGCGTCCCTGGAACCCCCGCCCTTGGGGCCGACAAGGTCCTCGTACCGGACCTTGCACACACCCGGGTGGTGCAGGAGCCAGATGGCCTTCTCGTACTCGGTGCGTGCCAGGAAATACGGGTCACGCAGCGCGTAGTCGATTTTCTCGGACATCGTGGACTTGCTGCTCAGGATCGCGTGGAAAACGCGGCGCTCGTAGAAGTTGCCGAATCCCTTCGAGGTCTTCCCGTCCACGAAGTTGATGAGGGAGACCAGGGCGTCGCGCGGGTCGCGGTAATTGAGCACGACCGGCGGCTCTCCGGTGTCGCACCACTCGCCGATGAAACTTCCGTCGACGGCCGATATATCGAGGTCGTGCCATATCCAGCACAATCCGGGAGGGGTCTGGGAAAAGCGGGTGCTCGCCAGCGTGGGGTTCGTGGCGGTGACGTCGACCAGGTCGTACTTCTCCTGGCCGTAGCGGTTGGCCACGGGCTGCCCGAAGCGCCGGTACCAGCTCCAGCACAGCGCCTGCCACGCCTCGTCGGTCCTGGTGACGAACTCCGGTGAGCCCGCCAGGCCGGCGATCTCCTCGTACGCCGCGTCGTTGTGCACCAGACGGGCGATGCGCCGGCGTTCCTCGTCCCCGAAGACCGGCGTGTTCCTGGGGGAAGGCCGGGTCGCTCCCACGATCTTGAAGTCCAGTTCGAGCATGAGCTCCTGGATCAGATGGGTGCCGGTCTTCTGGGGGGAAACGATCAGGACACGTTCAGAAAGTGACATCGGCCATCCCGGTATCTATGTCAGCGCTGTGAGCGGTGAGCTTGAGCCGTGAGCGGTGTGGCGGATCTACGGGGCCAGGTCCTGGGCGAGGCCTTCCACGACCCGCGCTCCGGGCGTTTCCGCCAAGGCCTTGCCAGGGGCCAGCAGTTTGCCGCGTCGCCGCCCGCTGCCGAGGAGCACGTACGGCACCTCCACCACGGCGGCGTCGATGAGGACCGGCCAGGACGACGGCAGGCCGAGCGGTGTGATGCCGCCGTACTCCATGCCCGTTTCCTCCACCGTGACGTCCATGGGCGCGAAGGAGGCCTTACGAGCCCCGAGGTGGCGCCGGACGGCGCCGTTGACGTCGAGTCGCCGGTGGGCGAGGGTCATGCAGGCCGCCAGGTGGTAATCCGCGCCCTTCTTCGCCCTGACGACCACGCAGTTCGCCGATTCCTCCATGCGCGCCCCGTACCGCTCACAGAAGGCGGCGGTGTCCGCGACGGCGGGGTCGCTGTCCACGACGAAGAAGGAGTCGGAGGCAGTCGGCCCCGGCCGGCCGGCCAGCGCCGCCGCGACCGGAGCGGCCAGCAGATCGGTCCGGTCGAGGGCCTTGTACACGGTCTCGAAACGCTCGGGAAGTTCGGTCATCACGCTTCTCTATTACGGTGGAAGTGGGTGAATACGGCGGCGACGACGGCCAGGAACGCCGGCCACAGCAGGAACCAGCCGGTGAGCCCGAGCACGCATATGAGCATCACCAGGGCCAGCCCCGCCATCAGCCTGGCCCCGCCGCCGCCGTCACGCAGCAGACGGATGCCCGCCGCCGTGCCCACCACGTACACGGCGATCAGGCAGGCCGTGCACCCCAGCATCAGCACCTCCACGCCGACCCCCGCCCGGGTGGCGAGGGCCAGTGCCGCCCCGGAGACGAGGGAGACGACGAACAGGCTGCGCCGTGGGACTCCCCCGGTCTCGGCACCGGGCGCGAGGTACCTCGGCAGGGCCCCGTCGCGGGCGAGCGCGGCTCCGAGCTTGGCGGTGCTGCCGACGTACGCGTTGATGGTGCCGAGCGTGACGAGCACCGCGACCAGGGTGGCGAGTGCCGGTCCGGCGGAGCCGAAGCCGTAGGTGAGCAACGACGCCAGCGGTGTCTCGGCCGCCTCCTCCGAGCCGCCCAGGACGAGCACGGTCGTCGTGGCCAGCAGCAGGTAGAGCACCCCTATGAGGACGAGTGCTCCCGTCGTCGCCCGCTTGATGTCACGCTCCGGCCGCGCGAACTCCCCCGCCAGATGGGTCATCGTCTCCCACCCGGTGAAGCACCACACCAGCAGCGCCGCCGCCGAACCCACGGCGGACCAGCCGTGCGGGGCGAAGGGCTGCATGGTGTCCAGCCGGGCGTGGGGGGCCGCGACCAGCACGGCGACCACCAGCATCAGGGCGAGGCCGCCGGAGAGGAACAGCTGGACCCGGCCGGAGACGCGCACGCCGAAGGCGTTGGAGAAGAGGCCGATGCCCAGGAGCAGCGCCGCGTAGAGGGCGGTCGCGTCCTGGTTGCCGTGGATGAGTGCGGAGAGGTAGGAACCGCCGAAGATCGCCAGGGCCGGGACGCCCACCGGAGCCCCGATGTAGAACCACCAGCCGACCACCGCCGCGGGCCTGCGGCCGAACGCCTGCCGGACGTACGTGGAGACACCGCCGGAGTCCGGGAGCCGGGAGCCCAGCGCGGCGAAAGTGATGGCGAGGGGGATCGACAGGGCGACCATCCCGACCCAGGCGACCAGCGACGCGGGTCCGGCCAGCCGTGCCGCGTATCCCGGGAGGGTCAGGACTCCGGTGCCGAGGACGGCCCCGATGTAGAGGGCCGTGCCCTGCACCGCCGTCACGCTGCCGCGCACCGGTGGTGCCGGATGCGCCGACGCGTGCTGCCGTTCATCCTCGGGGGCCAACCGGGTCCCGGCCATTCCCCTCCCCTTCCTGACGTGCGGTTGGGCTACGCCTTGTCGGTCCGTACGGCGGGGATCCGGCGACCCGGGGGTTCCCCGGCCGCAACTCCCTTCACCCACAGACCAGTTGACGCCGCAAATACCAGAGCTGCTTTTCAGGCCGATGCGATGGCGGACAGCGCGTCGACCCGGTCGGTGCGCTCCCAGGTGAAGTCCGGCAGCTCGCGGCCGAAGTGGCCGTAGGTGGCGGTCTGCGCGTAGATCGGGCGCAGCAGGTCGAGGTCGCGGATGATGGCGGCCGGGCGGAGGTCGAAGACCTCGCTGATCGCCGTCTCGATCCGCTCCACCTCGACCTTGGCGGTGCCGAAGGTCTCGACGAACAGGCCGACCGGCTCGGCCTTGCCGATGGCGTACGCGACCTGGACCTCGCAGCGCGAGGCCAGCCCGGCCGCGACGACGTTCTTGGCGACCCAGCGCATGGCGTAGGCGGCCGAGCGGTCGACCTTGGACGGGTCCTTGCCCGAGAAAGCGCCGCCACCGTGGCGGGCCATACCGCCGTACGTGTCGATGATGATCTTGCGGCCGGTCAGACCGGCATCACCCATCGGGCCGCCGATCTCGAAACGGCCGGTCGGGTTGACCAGCAGCCGGTAGCCCTCGGTGTCCAGCTTGATGCCGTCGTCCAGCAGCTGCTTGAGCACGTGCTCGACGACGAACTCACGGATGTCGGGGATCAGGGTCGCGTCGAGCTCGATGTCGGAGGCGTGCTGCGAGGAGACCACGACCGTGTCGAGGCGAACGGCCTTGTCACCGTCGTACTCGATGGTGACCTGGGTCTTGCCGTCGGGACGCAGGTAAGGGATGGTGCCGTTCTTGCGGACCTCGGTCAGACGCTTGGACAGCGGGTGCGCCAGATGGATCGGCAGCGGCATCAGCTCGGGCGTCTCGTCCGACGCGTACCCGAACATCAGGCCCTGGTCACCGGCGCCCTGCCGGTCCAGCTCGTCGCCCTCCCCCTCGACGCGCTTCTCGTACGCCGTGTCGACGCCCTGCGCGATGTCCGGCGACTGGGCGCCGATCGAGACGGAGACTCCGCAGGACGCGCCGTCGAAGCCCTTGCTGGAGCTGTCGTATCCGATGCGGAGAACGGTCTCGCGGACCAGGGGCGCCAGGTCCACGTAGGCGGTGGTGGTGACCTCTCCGGCGATGTGCACCTGACCTGTGGTGATCAGCGTCTCGACCGCCACGCGTGCGGCGGGGTCCGCCCGCAGCAGCGCGTCGAGGACGGTGTCACTGATCTGGTCGGCGATCTTGTCGGGGTGCCCTTCGGTGACCGATTCCGAGGTGAACAGGCGACGAGGCATCGAGGCTTCCTTGAACGGCGTGAACGGCGTGAACGGGCGTGAACGGGGGCGGGCCTGCCGGGCCGGGTCTCAGCGGCCGGCTCTGCGTGCCAGGAACAGGTACGTGCGCCAAGGGACGGTCAGTTCACCGTCGAAGCAGCGCTCGATCGTCGACTCGACGTCGGCCGTAAGGGCCTCCCGCACGTCGGCGGGCAGGATCCGGACCTGGGACGTCGTACTGCGGTACGCCGCGAAGTCGGCCGCGGTCCACTTCTGTTCCCAGTCGTAGGTGAGGACCTCGAGCCCGTGGAACGCGGGATGCCGTTCGATCGCGTCGCCCGGCCAGTCGGCGAGGTCGAGGCCTCCGTCGTCCTGCGCCTCCTGGCCGTAGGCGGAGAAGACCTCTTCCAGTGACTCACGCCCGGGTACGCGGTCCCACTGCTCCACGTTCCAGAACAGCGCGAGCAGTCCGCCGGGAGCGATCACCTCGGCGGCCTTGTCCCAGCGGCGGACCGGGTCGAGCCAGTGCCAGGCCTGGGCGCACACCAGGCCGTCCATCCTCCGCTGCGGGCTCCAGTCCTCGAAGGACCGTACGGTGACGTCGATGTTCGGGTGCTGGGAGCACAGCCGTACCAGGACCTCCGCCATTCCCGGGTCCGGTTCGACGCAGGTGATCCGCAGGCCGCGTGCGGCCAGGAGCCGCGTGGCCTTCCCCGTGCCGGCTCCGATCTCGACCACGCGGCCGTCGGGGACGCTCCGGGCGATCCGGTCGATCAGTTCCTCGGGGTACGTGGGCCGGGAATCCTCGTAGAGCTGCGCCGCTTCACCATAACTACGGGCACGGAGCAATCTCGCGGACTCAAGCATCATAAGAATCTCACTCCAACCGGAGGGGATGGATGAAATGCCGCGACGACTTCACTCAAGACCTAGCGAATGAAAGCCGAACGAAAGGGAGCACGCCACCGTGGGGCGAACTCACGGGAAACCGCGAGCACTCTGTCAATTCGCCTCGGCTTGCGGCCGAAAACAGCACATCACACGGCCGCTTGAAGCAGCAACCAACTGTCCAGCATATGGACACTGACGGTGCATCAACTAACCGTGAACATAAGGACGTTGCCGCTCAGTGTGCCGCAGGGGCAATGCGGAGACACGGAAAAAGCCCCCTTCGTAAAGGGGGTGCAAAAAGCCTCAGCCGGCCCTCTGGGGAGTCGTGGCCTCACCCCGGGGTTCGCCCACGGGACGCTTTTCGCCACCGCTCCCCGGCAGAAGGAGCGCAAGGCAGCCGAGCAGCGCCACGGCTGCGAAGCCGAAACATCCCCACAGGCTGTACGGGCCGGTCCACAGGCTGCCCGGTGCGACGCTCTGGATTCCGGTCACCGCCGCGACACCCAGCGCCCCGCCCGCCTGCTGGAAGGTGACCAGCGCCCCCGACGCGGTGCCCTGGTCGTGCATGGCGGCAGCGGCGCTGGCCAGCATGACCGCCGCCGGGTAGGCCACGGCGATCCCCGCGCCCACCATCAGCGCCGCGGGCAGCATGTGCGTGACATAGCCGCCCCCCTCCACCGTGGTGTAGAGCAGCTGGCCCACGGTGATGACGGCGAGCCCGGCGAGCAGGAGCCGTGTGGTGGGCCTGCGGTCGGCCAGCCGGGCCGCCGGTGTGGACAGCAGGCCCACCGCGAGTCCCTGGGGCAGGAAGGCGAGCCCGGCCACCAGTGCCGAGTGGCCCTGGCGTTCCTGCAGATCGGTCGCGACGAGGAACATGGCACCGGTGATGCCGGCGAACGCGCCGCCCAGTGCGACGCACGCCGCCGCCATCCGGCGGTCGGCCATGAGCGACAGCGGCAGGAGCGGCACGCGGGCCCGCACCTGGGCCACCAGGAACGCCAGAATCAGTACGAGGCCGGCGCCCGCGACCACCGTGACCTCGGCCGCGGAACCGGTACCGACCCGTCCGACCGCGTACACCACGGCGATCAGGCCACCGGTGATCATCAGGGCGGGCAGCCACGGCATCGAGCCCTGGCGCTGTCCCCCCTCGCTCTCGGGATCGAGGACGCGGGGCCCCAGGGCCACCACCGCCAGGGCCAGGGGTACGTAGAGGAAGAACGCGCCGCGCCAGCCGAAGCCCTGGGTCAGCAGGCCGCCGATGACCACACCGAGCGAGAAGCCCGCCGCCCCCATGGCGCTGAACACGCCGAGTGCGCGGTTGCGCGCGGCTCCTTCGGGGAATCCCGCGACGATCAGCGCCACGGCGGCGGGCGCGGTGATGGCGGCTCCGACCCCCTGGGCGGCCCGTGCCACGATGAGCAGGACGGCCTCCTGGGCCAGCGTCGCCCCGAGCGAGCCCGCGCCGAACACCGCCACGCCGCTCAGGAACATCCGCCGACGTCCCCACCGGTCCGCGAACGAGCCGCCGGCGAGCAGGAGACCGGCGTACGTGGTGAGGAACGCGCTGGCCACCAGCTGCAGTTGGTCGGGGCGCAGCGCCAGGTCCCTCTGGATGCCCGCCAGTTGCACATTGATGCTCGACAGGCTCATTCCCTCGAAGAGCACCGCGGTGCACAGGACCAGCAGCTTCGTCCACGCGCGCCGGTCGAACCGGAAGACATCCGCGTGTTTCTGGGAACTCATGCCGGCCGGCGCTCCTTGTCGTGACAGGAATCCTGAGGGGAATACGGTCCGGTCCTGGCGATGCCATAGGCCTCGCGCAGGTCGTCGCCGTCGTACTGGTAGCGGGCGAGGGCGCGCAGGGTGCTGTCCGCGTTGACCGCCACGGTGTGACGGAGCGCGCGGAAGAGGGGGACGTCCGAGCGGGAGTCCCCGTACGCGACGCATCTCTCATGGCTGAGACCGAGAGCTGTCCGGATCCGCTCCATGATGACGACCTTGTCCGACGGCGTGAGGATCCCGGCCGGGTCGGGTGCGGTGCGCATCGGCAGCGGGGGGAAGCGGGAGGCGACCACCTCGTCGGCACCGACGTCCCCCAGGAGGCCGGCGAAGAAGTCCGGGGACATCGTGACGACGACCGAGTGCTCACCGCGCCGCCGGATGTCCGCGAGGACCTCCGGCAGCCCGGCGATCCACGGGGCCCCGGCGAACACATCCGCGACGACATTGGGGGTCAACTCGCCCCACAGCGCCCCGAGTTCCGCGGCGAAGCCACGGGTGTCCACGGCCCCGGCCGCGAAGGCGGCCTCCAGCCGGAGCAGGTCGGGCAGGCAGCCCAGGCTGCGGGCGATCTCCAGGCTCGCCGTGGTGCCGCGCAGCAGGGTGCCGTCCATGTCGAAGATGTGCAGGCGGCTCATCGGCCCGCGTGCGGTTGTGCCCCGGTCACGGCTGCCGGATACAGGGCCCAGCCCTCGGGGGCGGGCTCGTCCAGCCAGGCGGCGAGCAGCGCCGCGCTCGCGGGGAAGAGCGGAGCGGGGAGTTCCGTGGGCCGGGCCCAGATCCACCGGTCGAAGACCTCAGGCTCCGGGAGGCTCGCCGACGACTCGTCCGACCCCACCCGTGCCAGCACGCCGGCGGTGACATGGGTACGGTCACCGCCGACGCGCAGCGCGAGCGTGAACACCCGGGTGTCCAGCACCTGCTGGATCCCGGTCTCCTCGGCGATCTCCCGGGCGGCGGCCGCCTCGAAGGTCTCCCCGGCCTCCACATGGCCGCCGGGCAGGCACCAGGACTCCGGCTCCCCCGGTTTGATCCGGTGCCCGATCAGTACGGCGCCGTCGGAGCGCAGCAGCAGGGCGCCGACCCCGACGACGGGGGCGGGGCGCCGGGTGGACGGGTCCGTCACCGCAGTGCCTCCAGTTCCCTGCGTGCGGAGTCCGCCGCGTAGTGGCCGCTGATCATCGCCGCCACGATGCCACGGAACAGCCCGCACGCGTCACCGGCCACCCATGCGGGAGTGTCCAGGAGGCGCAGGTCACCGTCCACCTTGGGGTACCAGCCGACACCTTCGAGCGTCGGCCCTATCAGCCGGGTGTCGGTGTCGCGTATCACCGGGTAGGTGGCCGCGAGGCGGGTCAGGCCGCGCACCATGATCTCGCGCAGTTCCGGACCGTAGACGCCCTCGAAGGTGGCGACCGCCGTCGGCTCGCCCGCCAGGAGCGCCTCCATGGACAGGGTGAAGTAGGACTCCTCGTCCGCCATCGCGGCGAGCGCCGGGGCCATGGCCCGCTTCGCCACGGCCTCGTCCAGGATGCGGGTGTTGAAGCCCACGTTGGAACGCCCGGTCGCCGGGCAGTCGGAGCGTCCCGACACCGTCCACAGGCCCTGCGTCTCGGTGAGGGCCGCCTCGCCGTCACGGCAGGCGCAGAAGGTCCGCCACTCCACGCTGCCGTCCTGCTCGCGGAAGCGCAGCTTCGGGTCCAGCTGCTTCATGTCCTTGAAGAACGCCTTGTCGGCCGGCTGCTCGATACGGAAGCCCACCTCCAGCCGGCGGAAGGAGCGCTCCTCGGTCAGGCTGCGCAGGCCCAGCGGACCGAACCTGCCGCTGGCCACCACCAGGCGGCGGGCGGTCAGCTCGGACGTCTGGCCCTTGGCGTCGGACAAGGTCAGCCGGAAGAGGTCGCCGTCGGGTTCGTACACCGCCTTCTCGACCTCGGTCTCGGTGATGACGGTGGCGTCCGTGGCGGCGACCATGTCGGCGGTCAGCCGCAGGCGCGCGTCCAGCGAGAGGTAGTCGGAGGGGTACTCCTTGAGGATCCACTCACCGGCTCCCACGGAGTACGCGGTGGGGTCGGAGGGGAACGGCGGGGTGTCCAGGCCGTAGGAGCCGAGCAGGTCGCAGGTCCAGGTGTACGCGTCCTGGAGATCGGCCGTGCGGGGCAGCGTCCACAGCTCGCTGGCCGAGGGAAAGAACGAGAACTTTCCGTCGGAGAACAGCCCCGCGCCCCCGTGCCCGCGCGTCATGTCGACCGCCGCGTAGCGGTCCCGCTCGGTGACGGGCTTGCCCCCGTCGATCAGTGCGACGCTGTACGGCGCTCCCGCCAGCCGCGCGGCGGCGGCGAGTCCGGCCGGGCCGGAACCGATGATGACAAGGTCGTAGTTCTCCACAACTCTCCAGACAGGCAGGCGTGACGGCCGCCGGGCTCCTGCGAGCCGACGGCGGTGGGGGAAGGGTTCGGGGGATCAGCCGGACGTCGCGGGCGCTGCCGTGGGAAGGCGCACCTCGTGGATGTCTTCGATGTTCCGGTGCCGTTCGGCGTAGTCGATGCCGTAGCCGGCGACCCAGTGTTCCGTGATGTCGAAGCCCACGTACCGTGGCTCCACCGGTTTGGCGACGGCGTGCGGCTTGCGCAGCAGCACGCATGAGTGCAGCGAGGCGGGAGCCTGCTCCCGGAAGCGCGCCAGCAGCCACGCGAGGGTGGTGCCGGTGTCGAGGATGTCCTCCACGACGAGGACGTCACGCCCGGTCAGGTCCTCACCGACGTCTTTGAGGAGCCGGGGCTCGCCGGCCGTGCTGCCCCGCCCGTAGGTGGACACGGCGGCCCAGTCCATGGCGAGCGGCAGGTCGATCGCCCGCGCCAGGTCGACGGTGAAGGCGGCCGCTCCCTTGAGGACGCCGATGACCACGAGATCCCGGCCTCTGTAGTCACGAGTGATCTCGGCGCCGAGCCCCCGGACCCGGTCCCTTATCTGCTCCCTCGTGAACAGCACGCGGGCCAGCTCGCCGCGTGCGGAATCCGTCCCCATCGCTCCCCCATGTTTTCGGCCGTTCGTGACCGCCTTGGGGGTGCCGGAGCCGCGGCACACGGCTCGCCCTGGTCACACCCCCGCGGTCGCAGAGCACAAGTGTTCGCCAACTTACAGGAGTTGTCTGGTTGTCGCACGAACTTTTGATTAAGCCGCGGTGGCGATGAGGGTGCTCCGGCGGGGCGACGGTTCGTGCCGCCCGCTCAGCGCTCGCCGTCCGCCTCTTCCATCCCGAAGATCTGTGCCCCCAGCCCGGCCGCGATGTCGAGGTGCGCGTTCCGCGGCACCGACTCCGCGGCGGCGCCGGGCCAGTAGCACTCGACATAGCCCTCGCGGTGCAGGTAGTTGGCCTGCTGCGCGCTGGAGACGGAACCGGGGGCGGCGAAGACCTCGTACGCGCAGACCGCCGCGTCGACCTCGCGGGCGGGGCGGATCTCGGCGATCCGGCCGGGCGGTGCCTTCAGGACGGCGATGGCGGCCAGGCCGCGGGGCCGGTGCGGCGGCGGGGCCGCGCCGTCGAGCCGGTCCAGATAGGAACGGACGTGGAGCTCGTACGGGGAGAAGCCCAGCGCGCGCTCCGCCAGGTCCAGGATGCCGTCTCCGGCGGTCCTCGCGCCGACCTCCATGACCTGGGGGGCCCGGTCGCCCTCCAGCCGGATCTCCACGTGCGCCACGCCACGGTCGAGACCGATGGCCTCGCAGGCCCGTACCGCGAGGTCGAGGACGTCCGTACGCGCCGAGTGGACGCTGGGTACGCGGTGGCCGACCTCGGCGAAGTAGGGCTTGGGGCCGTGGGACTTGTCGGTCACGGCCAGCACCCTGGGCCGGTCCCCGTGGGTGAGCACCTCGACGGACACCTCTTCGGTGAGGGTGCAGAACTCCTCGACCTGGATGCCCCTGTTCTTCACCGTGAAGGTCGCGGCGTTGGAATCGATGATTCCTCTCACCGTGGCGTACGCCTCGGCGATCTCGGACTCCTCCGTGATCAGCCGTACGCCGAGGCTGCCGCCGAACGCCGACGGCTTGATGACGCACGGCAGCCCCAGCTCGGCGACGGCCGCCCGCACCCCGTCGAGGTCGTCGGCCCGCACATAGCGCGGGGTGGCGACGCCCGCCGCCAGGAGACGGTCCTTCATCCGGTTCTTGTTGATGCCCGAGTCCTCGATGGCCCGGTGGCTGAGGAAGGGCAGCCCGTAGTGGTCGGCGATCAGCCGGCCCGGCATCAGCCCGGGGTCGAAGAACGGCACGACACCCGCCGGTGTCATCCCCGTCTCCTTCTCGAAGTCCAGGACCGCCCGCAGTGACGCCTCCGGGTCGCTGAAGTCACCGATGAGCACGTGGTCGAAAAACTTGGCCGCGCGGGCGTCCACGGAACGGGCGATGGTGACGACCGGACCGTCGAACACACGCAGAGCGGCGACAACCGCGCGTTCCCGCAGGGCCATTGTCGCCCCGAACACAAGCAGGTACTGGTCTTTTCCGGCAGCAGGTGATCCCATGGCCGCTAGGGTAGGACACCCGAAGAAGCGTTTAGTAGAGGACCGTTCGAACGCCAAGCGCAGGGGGCAACAGGCAATGGGGGCCGATTACTTCACCGATCCGCTGGGCGGACTCACCGACGCCGAGTGGGACGGGATGGCCGACGGCCGTTTCTACTCCTCGGCGTTCTGGTTGCGCCTGGTGGCGCTGGAAGCCGGAGCGGTCTCCGGCGGCCTCCATGTGGCCCTGCCGGGCGGCGGGCGCGCGGCCGTCCCTGTCGCGGCGACCGAGCCGGACGGCATGTCCAACCCGCACCTGCGCTGGCACGACGTGCTGACCCAGCGGGGCCTGCCGAGCCCGTCGGCGGGTGGCGTGCTGGTGGCGCAGCGCCGGGGCTATCTGGCGCACCTGCTGGCCACACCGGGCGTGGACCGCGTCGACGCGGCGGGCGCGCTGCTCGAGGCCGTACGCTCCCTGCCCGACCCCGTGGGCCCGTCCGGGTCGAAGGCGGGGCCGGCCCGCGTCGCCATGTACCTCACCACGGCCGATGTGCTGGCCCTGCGCGCGGCGGGGGTGCGGTCGATGCCGGTGGCCCTGACCGCGGACGCCTGGCTCGGGATCCCGCCGGGCGGGTGGGAGGAATGGCTGGAAACCATGGGGTCCAGCCATCGACGGCGGCGGGTGCGCAGCGAGGTCCGCAAGTTCGAACAGGCCGGATACCGCGTCGAGCACCGTGTGCTGCGGGACGCGTACACCCACGTGGGCCGGCTCGCCGCCAGGACGGAGCAGCGGTACGGCATCGAGGGGAACCCCGACGCCTACGTCGAGGCCTTCCGCAAGCACGCCGAGCTGGCGGGGGACCGGGCCGAGGTGCTGCTGTGCTCGCTCGGCGACGAGACGCCGGTGGGATGCTGCCTGTACGTACGCGACGGGGACACGGTCTACCTGCGGGCGGTCGGTTTCGACTACGAGCGTCTGCGGGGCGCCGCGGAGTACTTCAACCTCGCCTATTACCTCCCCGCCCGTATGCCCGGTGTGCGGTGGCTGCACGCGGGTATCGCCACCCCGGGCGGAAAGGCGCTGCGCGGGGCGGAACTGCGGCCGCTGTGGCTGCTCGATCTGACCTCCGGCAGTCCGCTGGAGGGCCGGGAGAACGATGTGCGGGCACACAATGCGGCGTTCCTGGACCGGCTGACCGCCGAATCGCCCGCCGTGACCAAGGCATTGCTCGAAGACGAGTGGAAGTCCTTTTGCTGATAAGCCAGTTGGCTTCGCACCGGATCGGCCCCGCCACTAGCGTGGTTCCATGAGGATCACCAAGACGGAGGTTCCGGCGGGAAGCCGGTTCGGGCCACTCGCGCACCGCAATTTCCGCCGCTTCTACATCGGCCACAGTGTCTCCCTCCTCGGCACCGGAATGGAAAGGGTGGCGGTCGCCTTCGCCGTACTCAGCGTCGGTGGCTCACCCGCCGATCTGGGACTGGTCATCGCCGGCGGGGTCACCGTCAACATCCTGTGCCTGCTGGCGGGCGGGGTCGTCGCCGACCGCTTCGGCCGGCGTTGGGTGATGCTCGTCAGTGACACGACGCGTTTCCTGGCGCAGGGCACCTTCGCCACCCTGGTGCTGATCGGACACGCGCCGGTGTGGGCGATGTTCCTGCTGCACGCGGTCCAGAACATAGGCACCGGTTTCTTCACGCCGGCGATGGCCGGGCTCACGCCCAGCATCGTCCCCACCGCCCAGCTGCAACGGGCCAACGTCCTCATCGGTGTGGCCAAGGACATCGGTGTCGTGGCGGGCCCGGCGCTCGCCGGACTCATCGTGGTGGCGACCAGTCCGGGCATAGCGCTCGCCATCGACGCGGCCACCTACCTGGCGAGCGTGGTCGCGATCGCGCTCGTCAAGATCCCGCCCTACGTCAAGCGGGCCACCAGGTCGCCGCTGGGCGATCTGCGGGAGGGATTCACCACATGGCGCTCGCAGACCTGGATCTGGCTCATCAGCGTCACCTTCGCCCTGTTCAACGGGCTGCTGTACGCGCCCTTCCTGGTGCTCGGTCCGATCGTCTCGGAGAGGGACCTCGGCGGGGGCGACAGTTGGGGCCTGATCCTCGCGGCCCTGGGCGCCGGTTCCATCCTGGTGGCACCGGTGCTGATGCGCTGGTCCCCCAGCCGGCCGGTGGTCGTGATCGTCCTGGCCCAGGGGGTGTGGGCACTGCCCGTGCTGTGTCTCGCCGTACCGATGCCGTTGCCGCTCACGGCGGCGGCCGCCGCGGCCGGAGGGGCCAGCCTCGCCGTCTTCAACGCGATCTGGACCACGCTGCTCCAGAGCCGGGTCGACAACGAGCTGATCGCTCGCGTCTCGTCGTTCGACGCGGTCTGCTCCTATTCGCTCTCGCCGGTCGGACTCGTGGCCGCGGCGGCGGTCGCCGAAGTGACGGGAACGGGCGCCGTGCTGTGGGCGGCCACTCTGTGGCAGGCCCTGAGCGCGGCGCTGCTCCTCGTCCTGCCGGCGGTACGCCGGGTGAAGGCCTGACCGGTTCAAGCGTGCGGCGGCCCGGCAGCGGATGCACGGCCTTGCCGCCGCCGGGCCGGGCCTCACCGCGCCCGGGCCGTCACCGCAGCCGGACCGGGAGGGTCTCCAGCCCGCGGATGAGGGTGCTGGGCCGCCATCGCAGCGTCTCCGGGTCCTCGGCGAGCGCCAGAGCGGGGAAGCGGTGCAGCAGCTTGCCGATCGCGATCTCGGCCTCCATCCTGGCGAGCGGAGCGCCCACGCAGTAGTGGATGCCGTACCCGAACGCCATGTGGCCCGACGCGTCGCGGGTGATGTCAAGCCGGTCGGCGTCGGGGAACCTGGAGCCGTCCCGGTTCGCCGACGACAGCGAGACCATGACGAACTCCCCTTCGGGGATCACCACGTCACCGAGCCGGAGCGGCTGTGTGGTGTAGCGGTACGTCGCGATGTTGAGCGGGCCCTCGAGCCGCAGGAACTCCTCGACCGCTCCGGGCAGCAACGCCGGGTCGGCGCGCAGGGCGGCCAGCTGGTCCGGGTCGCGCAGCAGCATCATCACGCTGTTGCCGATCAGGTTCACCGTGGTCTCGTGTCCGGCGACCAGCAGCAGGAACGCCATCGACCGCAACTCGGGGTCCGTGAGTCGGTCTTCGTCGTTGCGGGCGTGCACCAGCGCGGACAGCAGATCGTCCAGCGGGTGGTCCCGCTTCGACTCCACCAGCCTCATCAGGTAGTCGGCCATGCCCAGGGCGGCCGCCGCCATCTCCTCGTGCCGGGCGGCCGAGGTCATGGTGATGGACAGGTCGCGGAACTCGTCCTTGTCGCTGTCCGGAACGCCGAGCAGCTCGCAGATCACCGTGGTCGGCAGCGGAAAGGCGTAGGCGGACAGCAGGTCGACCTCGTCGTGCCCGGCCATCGCGTCCAGCAACTCGTCGGCGGCCTGCTCGACCCGGCCCCGCAGCCGCTCCACCCTGCGGGTGGTGAACGCCTTGTTCACCAGAGCGCGCAGCCGGGTGTGGTCCGGCGGGTCGGTGTTGAGCATGTGCCCGGCCAGGGCCAGCTCGGCCTCGAACGACTGGGGCTGGTCGGAGATGGAGTGCCGTTCCAGCAGCGGCACGGCGCTCAGCATGTCCTTGCTCACGGCCGGACTCGTCAGCACGGTCCGCACATCGGCGTAGCTCGTCACCAGCCACACCTTGATCCCGCGCGGCAGGATCACCTCCTGCGCGGGCTGCTCACCGCGCATGTGCCCGAAGAGCTCGTGCGGATTCTGCAGGAATTTCTCGTCCAGCCTCGTCAACGCCGCGATTCGTGCGTCAGACACGGTGTCCTCCCCCTGTCGATGCGGCCATACCCGCCAAGTGCCGCACGTTGTGCTGCGGGCTGAGCCTGCAGTTCGTTTGAAAGGTAACGGTGTGGGCCATGCATCCGCCGCCGGTGATCGGCACGGGGTACCGGCCGGGGCGGTCGCCCAGCGAGCGACGGGCACCCGAAGGCGCCGCTCACCTGCAACAACTGACCATATCCCGGCGGGAGTTGCGGGGCGGGGACGGCCAATGGGCCTTGTGGGCCGACGTACACCGTATCTATGCTGCAGCAGGTACGTGATCGCAGATGTTCATCCTTCAAACGATCAGGCGGGGGAGTCTTGTCTTTCAAGTCACTGGAGATGAGCAAGACCGGTTTCGGCAAGTTGCGCGCGATCGAGATAGGCGTCACCTCTCGATGCAACTTCCGGTGTTCCTACTGTGGCGCCTATGACCTCCAGGAGCGCCGCATCCTGTCCCTCGACGAGGTGAAGCAGACGGTCGAGACGCTGCCCGACCTGGAACGGGTCAAGCTGTCCGGCGGTGAGGTCCTCCTCGAGTTCGACCTCTGCGAAAGCATCGTCGCCTACTGCACCGAGAAGGGCATCCACACCCAGATCAACTCCAACGGAACGCTGCTGACGGACGAGAAGTTCGAGCGTCTGGAAGCGGCCGGCCTCGGGGTGCTGCACTTCTCCCTGAACCACACCGACGCCCAGAGCCACTCGGCGTTCTACAAGGTCACCGAGAAGATGTTCCCGAAGATCGTCAAGGCGATCAGCCGCTCGGTGGCGTCCCCCACGATCGACACCGTCGTCGAGACGATCCTGTTCGACGAGACGCACACCCGGATGGCGGACGTGCACCGGTTCGCCGCGGATCTCGGAGTGCGCAAGCACGAGGTCCAGATGGAGATCCCGGGCGTGCACCAGGGGTACGAGAACACCCTCTCCCCCGAGGTCATCTGTGACGCCATCTCGGACATGATCAGCGCCCGCGACCCGCGGACGTCGATCTTCTTCAGCTGCCTGTCCGCCTACTTCCGTCCGGGCACGGACTCCTGGAAGCGCCTCCAGCCGCTCCTGCGTGACCCGGGGGTCGTCTACGCCAGTTGCATCGAGGGCAAGGCGCAGCTCCACCTGCACTCCAACGGTGACGTGCTGATCTGTGAGCTCGGTGCGCCCGAGGTGATCGGCAACGTCTTCGACACCAATCTCCTGCGCATCTACGAGGAGAGCCCCAAGCTCCAGGAGTTCGTGCAGAGCAAGCACGAGGAGGACACGTTCTCGTGCTTCCGTCACTTCGACGTCCAGGGGCAGAAGCCGGGCAAGTCGTCGGTCACCATGCTCCCGATGCCCCAGCTGGCGACCCGTCCCCCTCAGTGAGGTGACCGACGGATCCTCCCCCGTGTCCGAGGGGCGGGCCGCACCAGGTGTCGTACTCGGTGTGATCGGCCACGACATCCACGTCGTGGCCAATCGCGTCCTGGCCCTCGGGCTGGCGGAGAACGGCTTCCAGCCGTTCAACATCGGTACGAACACGGAGGTCGACGACTTCGTCGAGGCGGCCCTGGAGACCGGCAGCCGTGCCGTGCTGGTCTCCTCGATCAACGGCGAGGGCGAGACGTCGTGCGTGGACATCGGCCGGACCTTCGCCGAGCGCGGTCTGGCCGATGTCCTGCTGTACATCGGTGGCAACCTCGTCGTGGGTGACCGGCCGACACGGGAGGTCCACCGGCTCTTCACCGGCTACGGCTTCCATCGGGTGTTCCACCGCCCGCCCGACTTCCACGAGGTCTTCCACGCACTCCGACAGGACTTGAACCATGGCAACGCCCAGCAGGGACGCCCGCCTGGACGAGTTGGACAGTGAGCGTTCCGCCCTGCTCGAACTCAGTGGTGAGATCCGGTTGGGCACCGGTACCGCGCGCGACCACCTGGCCACCCTTTCCAGGAGCCGGTTCGCGTCGCACGCCTACCGGACCCCTCACCACCGCCCCTACCTCCAGCCACGGGGCGGCTTCCCCACCACCGCCCGGCAGCGGGAGCTGACGCTGGCCTTCCACGAGGCCGGGGCCGACTTCATCCCGCTGACCGTCGACAGCCACACCCGGCACAACGACTACGCGGCAGCCGCCCGCCACCTGAAGACCGGCGTCGCCGAGGGGCGGGACCTGCTGAACGGCTACCCGCTGATCGCGCACGGGCACCTGGCCACCCGCGAGCTGTACCAGGGCGTGGACCGGCCGGTCAGCCTCCGCCACGGCACGCCCGACGCCCGGTTGCTGGTGGAGACGGCACTGGCCGCGGGGATCACCGACATCGAGGGCGGGGGGCTCTGCTACACGCTGCCGTACTCGCGGGACTATCCGCTGGACCAGGCGCTCATGCACTGGCAGTACGTCGACCGGCTGTGCGCCGTGAGTGGCCCTCCCGGCCTGCCCGTACACCGTGAGTCCTTCGGCCCGCTGACGGCCACGCTGGTACCGCCCGCCATCGTCGTCGCCGTACAGCTCTGCGAACTGCTGCTCGCCGCGGAGCAAGGGGTGACCTCCTTCTCGGTCGGCTTCGGGCACACCGGCAGTCTGGAGCAGGACCTCGCCACGGCACGTGTGCTGCGCGACCGGGCGAGCGCGCTCCTGGCCCGGTTCGGTTTCGCGGACGTGCACGTCAGCCTGGTCTACCACCAGTGGATGGGCGCCTTTCCCGTCGAGGCCTCGCTCGCCTGGCAGTTGATCGCCGTGTGCGCCACCGCCGCCGCGCTGATGCGGGCCGACAAGGTGGTGGTGAAGACGCCCGAGGAGGCACTCGGCATCCCCTCGGTGGAGGCCAACAGCGCGGCGGTACGCGCGGTGCGCTACGTACTCGACATGTTCCCCGAGGGCGGCTCCCTCACCGGGGAGACGGTGGACGAGGAGGCCGCGCTGATCGGCAGTGAGGTCGACCGGGTGCTGGAGCACGTCTTCGACGATCCGTCCCCGGCCTTCGCGCAGTCGGTGTTCCGGGCCGTACTGGCCGGCGTGATCGACGTGCCGTTCGCTCCGCACGAGCAGAACGCGTCACGGCTGGTGACCGACCGCGGCGCCGGCCGGCGGATCCGGATCCTGGACCCCGGATCGGTGCCGGTCTCGGCGTCCGACCTGCGCCGGGAACGGCAGCTCGCGGGCTCCGGCCGACCACAGGAGGGACCGCTCTGGGAGCGCCTGCTCAACGATCTGCGCGTCCTGGCGTGAGAAAGGGCTCCATGACGGTGACGGACTCCTCGGCGGCGCCCGTCTGGCTGCTGGATGTGGGCAGTACGGTGATCACGTTGTGCCGCGCCCGGCCGGTGGGGCCGGCGGACGCGGTGGTACGCGTCGCCCGGCAGCCCGGTACGGCACCGGGTGATCAGGCCGTGGAACTCCTGGCCCGGCACGGCTTCGACCCGTCGACGGACCGGCTGAGGGCCTGCAGTTCGGCCAACGGCGGGCCCACGGTCGGGGTGGCGGGCATGACGGGCCGGTACAGCGTCGCGGCCGCGGTCCGCGCCGCGGTGTTCGCCGGCGCCGAGGTCGCCTACACCCGGGCGCTGGACACGCCGGTCGACGGCCCGCTGCGGCCGGTCGACGTCCTGCTGCTGGTCGGCGGGGTGGACGGTACGGACCACCGGCGCCTCGACGCCGCCGTACGCGCGGTGCGCCTGGCGGAGCACCCTCACCGCGTCGCGGTGTGGGCCGGCGCGCGGGACGCGGCGGCCGTCACGGCGCTGCGGCCGCGCTACCGGGTGGACAACGTGCTCGACGTACACCTGCGTGCCCAGTGCGGCCCACTGTCCGAAGCACTGCGCCGGATCCACCTGGACGACCTCGTCGACCGCGAGGGGCTTCGGGCGTTGTCGGAGCTCACCGAGGTACCCGTGCTGCCCACCCCCGAGGTGGTCGCCACGGCGGCTCGCCGACTGGCCACGCACGCGGAAACGGGCGCGGACGCGCCGGTGCCGTTCGTCGTCCTCGACGTGGGCGGAACGACCACCGATGTCCACTACGGCACCGCCGGCGGCGCGGACCACGTCGAGAGCCATGTCTTCACCGGCCTCGGTGTCGGCGGCGCGCACCGCTCGCTGCTCGCCCGGCTCGCGGACGCCCCGTACCTCGGCGACTTCGTCCACGCGGTGTCCCCCACGGGCCACCGGGCGCGCTACCAGCGGCTCCGCGACGGCGACGCGACCGCGCTGCCGACCCGCGACGCCGTCCTCGGGTGCGCCTTCCTGGCCCTGCGTGACCTGCACGAGCGCCATGGCGTCGAGCTGGGACGGGCCGCCCGCCTCGTCGTCACGGGGGGCGCCGTCGGCGGCCTCGAACCGGCCCTGCTGGCCAGGGTCGCCGAGGCCGCCTGCGGCCTCGCGCCCTCGTCCTCGCGCTGTGCCGTGGACGAGGCGCCGCTCCTGTGGACGCGTGGGCTGCTGGGCCCGCGGCCCGTCGGGGCGTGACGTCCGGCCGTGGGCCGGCGCCCCGGTGTCAGCGACCGTCGCCCGCCCCGGCGTCCAGGAGAGCGGCGGCTTCGGCCGCGAGGGCCTGCCGGTCGATCTTGCCGTCGTTGCCGGTGGACGGAAGGGTGTCGCGCTGCCACAGGTGCCGGGGCACCATGTGGGACGGCAGGCTGTCCTTGAGGAAGCCGCGGAATTCCGTCTCGTCCACCGGCTCGGTGTCCGAGGACGAGTAGAACAGCGCGATGTCCTCGCCGATCTCGATGTTGCGGACCCCGACGGCGGCGCATGCCCCGATGCCGGGGTACCGGGCCGCGATCTCCTCGACCTCCGTCGGGCTGACCCGGAAGCCGGACGTCTTGATCATGGCGTCGCGCCGCCCGACGAAGTAGAGGTAGCCCTCCTCGTCCTTCGTCACGATGTCCCCGCTGAAGACCACCCGCTCACCGGGGTACCGCGGCAGCGTGCGGAACCTCGCGGCCGTCTCCTCGGGCGCGTTCCAGTAGCCCTTGCTCACGCAGCCGCCGCGGTGCACCAGCTCGCCCCGCTCGCCGGGACCGACCTCGCGCAACTCCTCGTCGAGGACCAGGATCTCCACGTCCGGTATCGCCCTGCCGATCGAGTTCGGCCTCTTGGCGAGCTGCTCCGGATCCAGGTACGTCGAGCGGAACGCCTCCGTCAGCCCGTACATCAGGAAGACCCGGGCCGCCGGGAAGGTCTGCGCCAGTTCGTCGAGCATCCGCTGCGAGACCGCTCCGCCGGAGGTCGACACGTACCGTACCGAGGACAGGTCGTACGAGGGCCGCCGGCGCAGCAGCCGGGGGTCGAACAGCCGGGTGATGATCACCGGCATGACGGGCAGCACCGTGATCCGCCGCTCGCGCAGGAAGCGGAAGGCGTCGGCGGGGAAGACCAGTTCGTGCAGGCAGAGGCAGGCACCCGTGAGGAGGGCCTGCCAGAGCTGGTTCAGCCCGTAGTCGAAGTTGAGCGACAGCAGGCTTCCGATCCGGTCGTCGGTACGGGTCCCCAGGTACGCGGCGGTGATACGCGCGCCGTCCGTGATGTTGCGGTGGGTGACCATGATGCCCTTGGGGCGTCCAGTGGATCCCGACGAGTAGATGATCGCCGCCACGTCGGATCCGATCGACGCCCCGGCGGCCCTCCCGCTCTCCTCGGCGCGCAGCCGCGGCAGGATCAGTGCCGGATCGACGTCGGCCTCCTGCCCGTACAGCAGGGGTACGTCGGGCACCGCTTCGGTGACTTCCCGGGCGCGTACCTCGTCGGTGATCACCAGGCGCATCCCGGCATCGCGGACGATGTGAGCGACACCCTCACGCTTCAGCTTCGGCAGCACGGGGACCACGATCGCGTCCGCGAGCAGGATGCCCAGGATGGCGATCGCCTGGTCGGCGCTCTTCGCCATGCAGACGCCCACCCGGTCACCGCGTCGCACACCGGCCCGGCCGAGCGCGGCGGCGGTCGCGGCCGCCGCGTCGCGCAGTTCCCGGAAGGTGAGTGACTGTTCGGCGTCCTCCAGCGCGGGACGTGAACCGAACTCCTCGGCGGCAAAGTCGACGAGAGCTTCGACGGTCGTTATGCAAGGGGTCCTCATTCCGGCGATCATAATCAGCCCTCATCCGGTCGTCGGCCGCTTCCCGGGAATCGTCCGCACCCGCCGTCCCGTACCCTGCGGGGCTTGCTCCCCCGTGGGCCTCCTGACACGATGTTGGTTCCTGCCGGACTGCGAAGTAACCGCACTCAATGGGCACTTGGGGGTATGGAGTGCAGGGCGTCATACATCGGACCTTCACCATGGTGGACTTTCCCGGCCGCCGGTTCACGGTCGGGTCGCCGGACCCGGCCCACCACGCGGAGCCGATGCACGAGGTGGAGATCGCCTCCTTCCGCCTCGCCGACCGTTGTGTCAGCGCCGCCGACTTCCACGCGTTCCTGCGCGACGCGCCCCACGACATCGATCACACACTGATCGACTGCATCGATCCGGCCTTCATCGTGAACAGGGCGGGCGCGTTCGAACTCCGCCCGGGCTGCGGCGACTTCCCCATGATCCAGATCAGCTACTGGGGCGCGGCGGCCTACTGCAACTGGCTGTCACGGCTGGAAGGGCTCGGGCCCGTGTACGACCTCGGGGCACGCACCGCCGACCTCGGACGCGACGGGTACCGCCTGCCCACCGAGGCCGAGTGGGAGGCCGCCTGCCGGGACGGGCGGCCGGACGGATCACCACCGGGGCCCGAGGAGTGCAACTCGGCCGACGCGGGCCCTGCGTGCCGCGCCCTGCGGGCGGGCGAGACGCAGGCCGGCACCTTCCTGCCGGGCACGCCCGCCCCCGTGCCGGTGGCGAGCCTGCCGCCGGACGCCGCGGGCCTGCACCAGATGCTCGGCAATGTGCGCGAGTGGTGCCACGACCGCTTCGGCGGGTACGCCCCCGGATACCAGCGCCATCCCGTCGGAGCCTCCCGTGGCGCCTTCCGGGTGGTGCGCGGCGGGTCGTTCGCCGACCCGGCGGAGGCCATCGGGCCAGCGAGCCGCATGGCCGCGCACGAGGACACACGGTGCGAGGTCTACGGCTTCCGGGTGGTGTGCCAGGGATGACGACGTACGACGAATCCCTCGTCGAAGGCGGCTCCGGACGGGCCGGGGCGGACGACGTGCCGGCCTTCGCCGAGGTCCCGGCGGGCGAACTGCCGGCCTCCGCCGGGGCTGCCACGCGCACGCCCGGGTTCGGCCTCTCCGTGCTCCCGGTCACCGTCGGACAGTACTGGCGCTTCCTGCTCGACCAGGGGCGGTACGAGGCGTCCCTGCCGGAGCTGCACGCGTTCCCGGCGCAGTACGGCACCGGGCTGCGCACCGGCCCGGCCGGCGCCGTCGTGCTCGACGAGGACCTCGGTGGCCTGCCGGTGACCGGTGTGACCTGGCGCGGGGCGGTCGCCTACTGCGAGTGGCTCGCAGCCCGGGTGGGAGGCCACTGCCGGCTCCCTTCGGCGGCGGAGTGGCAGTACGCGGCCGCCGGCCCGCGGCGGCTGCGCTGGTCCCTCGGCGACGAGTTCGACCGCGCGGCGTACGCGCCCCAGGCGGACGGCCCCCGCCCGGTCGGCACCACCGAGGCCAATGCCTTCGGCCTGCGGGACATGACCGGGAACGTCTTCGAGTGGTGCGCGGACGAGCTGACCGGCCCGTCCGGGGAGCGGCTCGGTTCGCGCGTCATCAAGGGCGGGGCGTACACCGTGCGCAATCCGGAGAGCTTCGAGAACGCGACGGTCTTCACCGCGGACGAGCTCAGCACCCTGCCGTACATCGGCTTCCGGGTGCTGCGCACCGCCGGGTAGCCCGGGGCGGCCCGGGGCCCCCGAAGGGGGCCGGGAGCCGCTTGAAGGGGCCCACGGTGGTCCGGGCGGGCCCGCGGTCGCCCGAGCGGCCCGGAGCCGCCCGAAGGGGCCCGGGAGCCGCCCGAAGGGGGCCGGGCCGCCCGAGTGGGCCCGCGGTCGCCCGGAGGGACCCGGGCGACCATCCTCAACGCGCGGCAGCGACCCAGTCGTCCAGGGCGCGCAGCACCCGCTGCGCGCCCTGGACGTCGTCCGCCGCCATGGCGACGTGCAGGGCGCGACGCAGCAGGGCCGCTCCCTGGGCGGTGGGCCCGAGGCGGCGGCGCAGGACGCCGGCGAGTCCCAGGCACAGGGTCACCTCGGCCCCGGGGGCCTCCGCCAGGTCGAGGTCCGCCAGCCCGCGGCGGTACACCCGCTCGGCGTCCTCCCATCGCCCCGCTGCCGCCATGCCCTCCCCGTTCAGCAGGCAGGCCCAGGCGAGCGTGGGGGCCGCCAAGGGGCGCAGCCGCTCGTCGACGGGCTCCTCGAAGAGGGTGGCGAGCCGCTCCAGGTACGGGCGGGCCTCCTCGTGCCGGCCGGCGCCGCTGAGGGTGCGCGCCGCGGTCGCCACGGCCCGGAGCGTACCCTCGGCGTGGTGCAGCAGCTCGAACTCGGCCGCCGCCCGGGCGGCCTCCTCGGCGGCGAGTTCGCCGTCCACCGGGGAGACGGCCAGGGCCGAGTGGAGCAGGGCCCAGGCGGCCTGCACCGGGTCCCCCGCGCGGCGGGCGCAGGAACGTGCCGCCACCGCGCAGGCGCGGGCCTTCTGCCGGCGCCCGAGGACGCAGGAGTAGTGCCAGGACGCGTGGTTGAGGAAGGCCGCTTCGGCCCCGGTCTCCCCGAGCGCGCGTGCGGCGTCCCGGCCGCGGGCGAACACCTCCTCCCACGGTCCGTCGCCGGCCCAGTGACCGGAGAACCAGTACACGGCCCCGGCCGCCTCCATGACCCGGCGGTGGTCGCCGGCCGCCGCCACCGCCCGCAGCGCGGCCAGCCAGTGCGGCGCCTCCCGGCGCAGCCACTGGGCCGCCTCGGCCCGGCCGTCCTCGGCCGCGCCCGGCGCGAACCGGTACCCGGCGGAGCTCGCGTGATCCAGCACCCGGTGGTGGCGTGCGAGCGCCCCCTGGTGCGGGCCTCCGCCCGGCCGGCCCGTCGCACCGCCGCGTGCGTCGGGAAACGACGACACCGGTATTCGGGGTGTCCCCGACACCTGCTCCCCCTACGTTCAGGAGTGTCCGCCGGCCTGCAACACCCGTCCTATGAATGCGTATTCACCGGCGTCGTTGGGCAGGTCGATGATCACGTCCGTGACTCCCAGCTCCTGGCAGGATCGCAGCCACGCGGCCACCTGCTCCACCGAGCCGACCAGCTTGGGCGCGTCGATTCCCCGCGCCGGCGCCCCGTACCAGAGGCGCTCGTCGTGCACCTCCTGCTCCTCGGCGAGGGCGTAGCTCTGGGTGTGCTCACTGGAGACGACCTGGGACATGAACATCCGGCCCGCCACCTGCTGCCGCCTGTCCGGCCCGCTCAGGGCACGGGCGGCCTCCCACGCCTCTTCCTCGGTGTCCCGTGCCACCACCCCGACCAGCATGGAGATCCGGTCCACCTGCTGTTCCTTGCGGGCCCGCGCGATGCTTTCGGAGAGGATCTCGCGTGGCCTCGCCATCATCAGTACGCAGTCGGCGGGCACCAGGCCGGGTGTCGTCGAGGAGGGCGTGACGACCTGCGAGAAACCCACGCCGGGGTCGCACCGCACATCGAGCTCCGCCCTCAACCGCTCGGCGTAGCGGCCCAGTTCGGCACGTGCCGCGATCTTGTCCTTCCGCTCGTCGTCCGTGGCGCGGGAGGAGCGGGTGGCCCCGGCGACCACATTGACGTGGGTGGGACGCCGGAACCGGTAGCCCAGGTCGGCGACCCTGCGCGCCACCGACTCGACGCTCTCCTGATGCGGGCGCACGGCCACGATCGGTTCGAGCGCGGTGGAGCCCGCCAGCACGTCGAACGCGGCCAGCCAGGGGTCGAGGGCGACGGGAAAGTCGTAGACGAACGCCCCCGTCACACCGATGCGTTCGGCGGCCGCCATGAAGGCGTTCAGCCGCTCCAGGTAGTCCTCGGGTTCCAGCTTGCCGCCGAAGCCGAACTTCGCGGAGTGCGGGGGGACGATGAAGTTCAGCGACAACGGCCAGGTGGACACGGGTGGTTCCTTCCCTTGCGACTCTGCGGGCGTCACCGGGGAGCTCCGACCGGTGGCCTGACCGCCCGCACCGACACCGGGACCCCGCCGTCCGGCCACATCGTGGCGACACCCGTGGGCGGGACGGCGTCCGTGGCCAGCGTGAGGTCGGCACGCCGGGCCAGCTCGGCGATGAGGACCTTCAGCTCCAGCTCGGCGAAGGCGTACCCGATGCACCGCCGGTAGCCCCCGCCGAAGGGGACGAAGCTGTAGGGCACGGGCTCACGGTAGTCCGGCGCCTCGCGGTTCCAGCGCTCCGGGCGGAACTCCAGTGGCGCGTCCCACAGTTCGGGCATCCGGTGCGTGACGTACTGCGAGTAGAGCACCTTGGCGCCGGCGGGTATGACGTGCCCGGCGAACTCGAAGTCCTCCACCGACGTCCGGCCGGTCAGCACACCGGGCGTGTAGAGGCGCAGGATCTCCGAGACCGTCCAGCCGATGTAGTCCATGCGGCCGACCAGTTCCGCCGTGAGCGGCTCGTCCCCCGCGACCTCCGCCACTTCCTCCCGTACGCGCCGCAGCGCTTCGGGGTGCTTCAGCAGGGCGTACACGGCCCATCCCGCCGCCGAGCTGCTGGAGTCGTAGCCCGAGGCGATGAGGCTGATGACCTGGTCGCGCACTTCCAGGTCGGCGAGGTGGTCACCCTCGAAGTACGACTCCAGCAGGGCGTCCAGGACGTCACCCTGGTCGTTGGGCTCGGCCCGCCGCTTGGCGATCTCGGCCCGTACGTGGCGGTCGACACGCTCGCGCGCGGCCATGGCCCGGCGGTAGGCGGTACCCGGCAGGTCGTGGTCGAAGCGCAGGAAGGGCGAGCGGTTGATGTAGTTCAGCGCGGTCTGGAGTTCGCGGCCGATCTCGTCGGTGTGGGCCTTCAGCCGGTCGCCGAAGAGCGACCGGATCGCGATCCTCCTGATGCAGGATCGCACGTCGGCGAAGGCGTCGACGTCATGGCCCGGCCGCCAGCCACTGATCATGCGGTGGATCTCGTCCACCATGACCGGGACGTAGCCCTCGATCCGCCTGCGGGTGAAGGCGGGGCGGACCAGCGCCCGGCGCCGGCGGTGGTCCTCTCCGTCGCTGACGACCATCGCGTTGGCACCGACGACCGGGATCAGCAGGGTGAGGACGTCGCGCGAGAGGAACTTGGGGTTGCGCGGTGCGTCCGTCAGCAGCAGCTCGTTGGCCTCGGCGCCGAAGAGCAGGACGTACTTCTGGCTGCCGACGCCGAACCTGCAGACGGGCCCGTAGGCGCGGTGCAGTTCGAGCAGCGCCTCATAGGGCTTGCCCAGCAGGCCCCTGACATAACGGCGGTGGCCGAACGTGGTGGGGCCCGGCAGTCGGTTGACCATGGCCCTGGTACGGGAGTCTCCCATTGTCCGCCCCTACTCCGGCTGCTGCGACGACGCGGGCTGCCTGCCCGCGCGGGGCAGGCGCGGCAGTCCGAGGTCGTCGTAGAGGGCGCGTACGAGTGCGTAGCGGCGGGCGAAGGTCTTGACGTCGTCCAGCCTGCCGTTCCAGTAGACCGCCACGACCAGGTCGAACAGCGGGTCCACCAGCAGCGTGGAGGTGTTGCCGCCGGCGTGGCCGAAGGTCCGTACCGAGGTGCGGCGCCCGAAGATGGCCGGCTGTGTCATCACCCCGAGCCCGTAGGGGAAGTCCGTGTCGCAGATGGACCGGTCCGGGGAGCCGGGCCAGTGCGTGGCCGTCAGCGCCTCCACCGTCGCGGGACCTACGAGGGGGACGCCCTGGTGGACGCCCTTGTTCAGCAGGACCTCGCCGACCACACGGAGGTCTCGTACGGCTCCCCATACGCCGACCCCCGGCAACGGCAGGGCGCTGGCGAGCTGCATGTACCGCAGGCCCTCCTCCTGGTCCGCCGACGCGGTGACCGTGACCTGCCGGTCCTCGGGCAGGGCGGGGTCGATGCCCAGGGTGGCCGTGAGGCCGAGGCGGCGGAGCATCGAGCGGTAGCTGTCCCCGGACTGCCCGCCGTCGAGGGCGTTGAGCAGCCGGTCCAGTACGTACCAGGTGGTCACCGGGTTGTAGACCATCCTGCTTCCGGGCAGCGGCCCGGCGGGGGCGTCGCAGACGACCGCCCAGATCAGTGCGTCGATGTCCGACCAGGCGAAGTCCCCGAGGTCCGTGCCGCCGGTGTCGACGGCCAGTACCGGGTCCGCCATGCCCACCGTGTGGGTGAGGACGTCGCGGACGCGGACCCGTTCCTTGCCGCCGCCGGTGAACTCGGGCAGCACTTTCGACACCGGTGTGTCGAGGTCCACGGCGCCCGACTCCCAGGCGAGGGCGAAGGCCAGGGCGCCGAGCGGCTTGGAGGAGCAGGTCCAGGGGACGAAGGTGTCGGTGGTCATCGGGTGGCCGGCGCCGTTCTCGCCGACGGCGAGGTCGACGACCTGTCCCCGGTAGGAGACGGAGAGCTGCACCCCCGTCTCGATGCCGCGCTCGATCTCGGCGTCGAACAGCCGCCGTACCGCATCGAGGTGGAGTTCCGTGGTGGTGGTGGTGGTCGTGGTCATGAGGACGCGGCTCCCGGGGCGGTGGAGTAGACCAGCTCGTACACGTCGCGGAGCGTCGCGGTGTCCCATCGGGCGACCAGGTCCGCCTCCACGTCGGCGGGCAGGTCGGTCCCGATGTCGTCGAGCCAGGCGAGTACCGCGTAATCCCCGGCGGCCAGCCGGCTCAGCGGCACGGTGTCGTAGTCCGTTGCCTCGGCCGTCACCAGAAGTGGACGGACGAATTCCTCAAAGGTGGGTATGCAAGAACTCATCTCGGTGCTTTCTTCCGTCTGTTCGGAAATGGCGAAGCCGGCCGGGCGCCGCGTGGCGTCAGATCCGCTCGCCGAGCATGGACCGGACCGCGGCCTCGAGAGAGGACAGGTACTCGAAGGTCTCGCGCACCAGCAGCTCGTCCGGGAACTGCACGCCGAAGCGCTCCTCGATGGTGAGGACCAGTTCGATCGCGGACATCGAGTCCAGGCCCAGGTCGGGAAGCCGGACCGTGTTCCACTCCACATCGGGCGGCACGCTCCGGAGATGACCGCTGAGTGTGTCCACCAACCGGTCCGTCATGGCCGAGTCGGTTGCGCCTGTGCCGCTCAAGAGCCCCCCTCTCCTTGCGGTCCGCCCGGGTGACAATGCGCCTGTCGAGGCTGAACAACCCGCCTGTGCACGGGTTTTGGGCCGGACGCCCCGCGTCTTCCGAACGCAAGTACAGTAAGCGCGCGATCTAGCCGCCGCAAGCGCGGCCGAGCGCGAGCGGTACCTGCTTCGGCCGTGAAAACAGCACATCCGCCGCGGAATTGACTCAATGCCGCCGTAGGCGACGAACCAGGAACGGACGCTGCGACATGACCGAACGCACTCTCCGGGAGGCCGCCGAACGGTTCGGCACCCCGCTCTACGTCTACGACCTCGCGGAACTGCGGCGCCGGGCCGCGGAGCTGTGGTCGGTCCTGCCCGAAACGGCGAGCCTGCTCTACTCGCTGAAGGCGAACCCCCATCCCGCGGTCGTGGCCGAACTCCGCCGGGCCGGCTGCCGGGCCGAGGTCTCCTCGTCCGGGGAGCTGGCCGTGGCCCTGGAGGCCGGGCACGCGCCGGAGGGGATCCTCTACACCGGCCCCGGCAAGTCGGCTGCCGAGATGGAGGAGGCGCTGGCGCGGGGGGTGACGTCGTTCTCCTGCGAGTCGGCCGCCGAGCTGCGCCGTCTCGGCCGGGCGACCGCCGCGACCGGGCGGCGGGCCGGGGCACTGCTACGGCTGCAACCGCCGACAGGCTCCAAGGCGGGCCTGTCCATGGGCGACGGCCGCCAGTTCGGGTTCACGCCCGAGGACGCCGTACGGGCCTGCGCCGAGGTGCCGAGCGGGGTCGGGGTCCGCGGCTGCCACGTGTACCTCGGATCGCAGTTCCCCGACGTCGAGGCGTTGCGGGACGGTTTCGCCACGGCCAAGAGCACCATGGAACTGGTCGCCCGCGAGGCGGGGATCCCGCTCGGCGTCGTCGACCTGGGCGGCGGCTTCCCCTGGCCGTACGCCACACCCGGCGCGGGCGCCGTGCTGACCGGCCTGCGGGAGGAGCTGGACAAGCTGCTGTCCACGTGGCCGACGGGGCCGGCGCCCCAGATGTACTTCGAGTCGGGCCGGCGCCTGGTCGCCTCGGCCGGCCATCTGCTGACCAGGGTGCTGGACGTCAAGGAGCGCCCGGAGGGCACGATCGTCGTGCTGGACGCCGGGATCAACGTCCTCGGTGGAATGAGCGGCCTGGGCAGGGTCCTCCGCCCCGCCACCGGTTTCGTCAACCTCTCCGCCGGCGACGACCGCGAACCCGTCACGGCCGACGTGGTGGGCCCACTGTGCACCCCCCTGGACCGGCTCGCGGTCAGGACCACCCTGCCGCAGCCGCACGAGGGCGACCTGCTGTGCGTACCCAATGTCGGCGCCTACGGGCCGACCGCGAGCCTGACGCGCTTCCTGAGCCGCCCCCCGGCCGTGGAGGCGGTCTACGACGGAGACCGGCTGGTCTCGGCGTCGCGGGCGGTCGTCTCGTACGAGGTGGTCGAGTAGCGGCGTTCGGCATGGGCGGGGTCCGTGACCCGGCGATCACGGGTCCCGTAGCGTGGGGTCATGTCCCCACGATTCTTACGACTCGCCGCCGCCTCGCTCGCTCTCCTGGGGGCCCTCGTGGTCACCGGAGTTCCGAGCGCGGCAGCGGCCTCCGCCGAATCCGACGTACGGACCACCGCGGGACCTGAACTGCCCGCGCCGGCGGGCGCACTTCGGATCGGCAGCAGAGCGTTGCACCTGAAGGACACGTCACGGCCCGACCCGTGGAAGCCCGGCAAGGACTTCCGGGAGCTGATGGCCACCGTGTGGTATCCGGCCGTGAGTTCGTCCGGCCGTGCGGCGCCGTTCATGTCCGCGCAGCTCTCCACCGCCGCCTTCGGCACCGATGCCCTCAGCACGGTGCGCACGCACTCGACGGTGGACGCGGCCGCGCTGCCCGGGGCGCGGCCGCTGGTGGTGCTGTCCCCCGGATACGGTATGACGCGCGTGTCGCTGACGTCGCTGGGCGAGGAGCTCGCCTCCCGGGGGTATGTCGTGGCCGCGCTGGACCACACCTACGAGGCGTTCGTGGAGTTCCCCGGCGGGCGCCTGGAGCCCTGTCTGATGTGTACGGGCCAGGGCAATGCCGACGTGGTGCGCAGCCGGGTCAAGGACATCGGCTTCCTGCTGGACCAGTTGACCGGACCGGGTTCGGGGCTCCCCGTCGACGGTTCCCGGATCGCCGTGGTGGGTCACGCCATAGGCGGAGCGAGTGCTGTCGAGACCCTGAGCGAGGATCCTCGCGTCGACGCCGCCGTCAACATGGAGGGCACCTTCTTCACGGAGCCGCCCCAGGAGCCGGTGTCCCGGCCGGTGCTGTTGCTGGGTGCCCAGTGGCCCACGGCCGGTGGGACGCCCGCGGCCAACTGGGTGGAACGGTGGGGCGGCCTGGCCGGTTGGAAGCGGTGGCTCAGTGTGCCCAGCGCGGGCCACCTGTCCTTCAGCGACGCCCACTGGCTGTACGAGCACTTCGACCTGAGCGGGGTGATTCCGCCCGAGCTGGAGCCGCAGCTGTTCGGCACCCTCTCCGGTGACCGGGCCACGGTGATCACCCGGGCCTATGTCGGTGCCTTCGTCGACCGCCATCTGCGGGGCGTGCCGCGCCCGTTGCTCGATGGGCCGTGCGCGGCGTTCCCCGACGTCGCGTTCGTACGTCCGTAGCGTCCCGGTCGCGACCACGGGGCAGGAGCCGGCCGGACGGCCGGTGCCTGCCCCGTGGTGTGGTCACCGCAGGGGGCGGGTCGCGACGACGAGGCCGTAGCCGAGGCCGGCCGCCCGCAGGCGCGCGACGATGGCGTCGAACTGGTCGACGACCGGGGCCCCGAACCTCCGGACCAGGTCCTCGCGGTCCTCGGTCAGCTTCTGCCGCATGCAGGTGAGGGTCCGCTCCACCGTGTGGTCGGTGATGTCGGTCGTCTCGACGGGGACCAGGCCCGCTTGTTCGAGGAGTGCGTCGTAGTCGGCCAGCGGTATCAGCTTGGTCATCAGCGTCGACCCCTGGTGCTCACCCGGCGCCTTCCGCCCGGTGGCCGACGCCGGAGTGCGGTCCAGGAAGTCGGTGAGGGCCAGCCGGCCGCCCGGTGCGAGCACGCGCGCCGCCTGCCGCAGCGCTCCGAGCCGGTCCGGCATGGCCATCAGCGACTCCAGCAGCCACACCACGTCGAACGACCGCGCCGGGAAGGGCAGATCCATGGCGTCCTCGCGCCGGAACGTCACCCGGTCGCCGATCCCGGCGTCCTGCGCGCTCCGTACGGCCAGTCGCGCCTGTACGGGGCTGTCGGTGATCCCGACGACCTGCGCGCCAGTGGTCCGCGCGAGCCGGATCGCGGGAGCGCCCGTCCCGCAGCCGATGTCGAGAACCCTGTCCGCCGGCCCGGCCTTCGTCTTCTCCGTCATCAGGTCGGTGAGCCGCTGGGACGCCTCCGCCATCGTCGACCGGTCCGACGGGGATTCCCAGTAGCCCATGTGCAGGCTCCCGCCGGAGAGTTCGGCGAGGAACTCACTCGTGTCGTTGTAGAACCCGGCTTCGTCCGTCTGCTGTTGCATGCGGTCAGCCGACCTTGTCCAGTACGCGCTGTTCGGTGGCGGGGTCCAGTCCGCGGCGCGTGTCGGTCTGCTGCCAGGGTGGCTCGCCCTCGCGCCGCAGCCAGGACCAGGTGTCGGCGAGGGTGTCCTCCAGCGGGCGGCCGGTGTCGAGTCCGGCGTCGTGGGCGGCGGTGACATCGACGTCGTGGATGCCGCCCCGCATGGCCGCCGGGAGCCACAGCGGGATGTCGAGGTACGGGCGGACGCCCTCCGCCATGAGAATGTCGTCGCCGGCCCAGACCAGCTCCGCGTCGGACCCGGTCACCCGGCACATCGCCTCCAGCAGCTCGCCCATGGTGTGACGCCCGCGGGCGCACACGGTGTTGAACGTGCCGCCGATGCCCCGTTCCGCGGCGTCCAGCATCCACACCGCGTGGTCCCGGACGTCGACGTACTGCAAGGGATCGTCCGGCGCACCGGGGGCCAGGACCCGTCCCCCGCGCTCGATGCGGCGCAGCCACCAGGTCAGCGTGCCGACGTCCTCGTACGGGCCCAGCATCGGCCCGGGGCGGGCGATCAGGGCGCGGTCCCCGAAGGCGCGGAGCACCCCGAGCTCGGCGCCGCGCTTGGCCGTGGGGTAGAACCCGTCGGCGCTGTCGTCCGGGTCGCCGTCGATCACGGCGGCGGACTCGTCGGCGCCGTGCGGTACCGGTGGCCGGTACACCACCCAGCTGGAGACGTATCCGAAGTGCCGGACCCGGTCGGCCAGGAGCGCACTGCTGTCGGCGATGACACGCGGCGCTCCGTTCCAGGTGTCGACGACGGCGTCCCACTTCTGGTCGCCGATCGCCCGGCGCAACGCCCGGGGATCGGTCCGGTCGGCGATCAGGGACTCGACCCCTCTCGCGGCGGGTGCGCTGAGGCCGCGGTTGAGGGTGCTGACGTCATCACCGCGCGCCAACGCCGCCTCGACGAGGGCGCGTCCCACGTAATGGGTACCGCCCAGCACCAGAACTCGCATGATGTTCCTCTCCTCGCGCCGGGGACGCCGGCGCACCGGATGTCGCGGACAGCGGAGTCAGGAGGGGCAGGGGGTCAGGGGGCGTCGGTGCGCCGCGCGGTGACCGCCACCGTGGCGTACCTCATGGTGAAGCTGCCGCCCATCGCGTCGATGGCGTCCCCGACGCCCCGCAGCACCTCGGCCATCGTGTCCGACGGGAGCCGGGTGAAGGCGCCGAGCGTGGGCATCTGGTCCAGCCAGGCGTCCTTGGTGTACGTCCACTCCCAGTCGTACCGCCACTGCTCCGGCTCGCCGAACCCGCCCGCGGTGCGGATGCCGTCGGCGGACTTGGCGAAGAACTCCTGGTACCCGTCCATGGCCCCCTTCGTCATCGCCGTGAAGCTGAACGGCGCGTTGGGCATCACCCGCTCGCAGACCTCGGCGACGACATCCGCCACGTCGGGCGGGAACTCGAAGACGTTCCAGAACACCGTCAGCCGGCCGGCGGGCCGCAGCACCCGCGCGGCCTTGGCCGCCCCCGCCACCGGGTCGACCCAGTGCCACGCCTGGGCGGCGACGACCGCGTCGAACTCCCGCCCGGACGGCTCCCAGGCCTCGAACGTGGCCACATCGGTCTCGACGCCGAGCTGCCTGGCCAGCTCGGCCAGCCGTTCGTCGGGCTCGACCGCGAGGACGGTGCAGTCGAGGGCCTGGAACTGCCGTGCGGCGATGCCGGTACCGGAGCCGACGTCGAGAACCGTGGCGCCGGGGCTGTTGGCGACGATCCGCTGCACCAGGGCTTCGGGGTAGCGGGGCCGCGCCCGGTCGTAGCGCTCGGCGTCCGTGCCGAACGACTCCGCGACCTGGCGCTGCTGGTGAGGCTGGTTCTCGGGAAGAGTGGGCATGCGCCCACCTTAGTGGGCGCATGCCCACTCGTCAAACGAGGGGAGAAGAAGGCGGAGCCGGGACCGCACCGGTCCCGGCTCCACCGCACGGCCCACGAGGCGGCCGCTCATCGGTTCACCCTCGCGGAACCTCCGCGACGACGACGGCGTACCCGAAACCGGCCGACTCCAGAAGCGGCAGAACCGTCTCGTACTGCTTCACGACCTGCCCGCCGAACGTCTCGACGAGCCGGTCATGGTCCTCGTCGAGCTTCTCGCGGATGCAGGCGAGCGTGGGGGCCACCGTGTGCGCGGTGACGTCCGTCATCTCGACGGGAGCCAGGCCGGCCTCTTCGAGGAGCGTCTCGTACCGCCGCAGCGGTATCGGCCTGGCCACCAGGGGTGCGTGCCCGTGCTCATGCCCGTGCTCGGCCAGATCACCCATGGCCTCCGCCATGCCGTGCCGCACCGGCGTCAGGTCCAGCAGGTCCGTCAGGGCCAGCCGTCCGCCCGGCTTGAGCACCTTCGCCGCCTCCCGCAGCGCGCCGAGCCGGTCCGGGAGATGGAAGATCGACTCGATCATCAGCACCCCGTCGAACGACCCCGCCGGGAAGTCCAGGACCGTGGCGTCCTCGCACCGGAACGTCACCCGCTCGCCCATACCGGCGTCCTGGGCGTTCCGTACGGCCGCCCGGATCTGTACGTCACTGTTGGTGATCCCGACGACCCGGGCGCCCGTCACCCGCGCGAGCCGGATGGCCGGAGCGCCCGACCCGCACCCGACGTCGAGGACCGTGTCCCCCGGCCCGGCCTTCAGCTTCTCCGTCAGCAGGTCGGTGAGCCGCTGCGACGCCTCGGCCATCGTGGAGCGGTCGGACGGGGATTCCCAGTACCCCTCGTGCAGGCTCCCGCCGAACAGCTCGGTGAGGAGACCGCTGATGTCGTTGTAGAAGCCGGCCACCTCCCTCTCCGGCGGAGCGTCCTCGGCCGTCGCCCCGGCACCGCGTTCGACTGCGCGCTCGTTCACAAGTCATCTCTTTCTCGTAGGCCTGAACGGTGTGCCACGTACGCCCGGCCGGCACTCACCAGGTGACGGGCAGCTCCAGAAGCCCGGTCATGAGCCTGCCCTCGGCGTGGGAAAGTTCTTCGACGGGCACCGCCTGCCGCAGTCCGGGGAAGGCGGCGAGCAGGCTGCCGAACGCCACCTCCAGCTCCATACGGGCGAGTTGGGCGCCCAGGCAGCGGTGCGGGCCGTAGCCGAACGTGACGTGTTCGGCGGCGCCCTCACGGGTGATGTCGAAGCGGACGGGATCGGGGAACGTCCCCGGATCGAGGTTGGCGGCCGGCACGCCGGCAAGGACCACGCTGTGCGCGGGGATGGTCACCCCGCCCAGCTCGACGTCGCACGTGGTGGCCCGCACCTGACCGCCGTACGGGCGGGCGGCCAGCGGCGCGTACCGCAGCACCTCCTCCACGGCGGACGGCAGGAGCGACGGGTCGGCGCGCAGCGCCGCGAGCTGGTCCGGGTTGTCCAGCAGGGCCAGCAGCCCCTTGCCGAGCATGGTCGCGGTGGATTCGTTGCCGGCCATGAGCAGACCGCAGCCGAGGTGGACCAACTCCTGCTCGCTCAGCCGGTCGTGCTCGTCGCGGGCCGCGATCAGGTCCTGGAGCAGGCTGTCGTCGGGGTCGCGGCGCTTGGTGTCGACGAGCTCGGTCATGTAGTCCACCACCGCGTGGAGCGCCTTCAGGGACTCCTCCGGCGGGTAGGCGCCGGCGGCCATGACGCGGTCGGCCCAGCCGCTGAAGCGCTCCCTGTCCTGGTGCGGGACGCCGAGGATCTCGAAGATCACGGTGAGCGGGAGCGGGCGGCACAGTCCGGCGATGAGGTCGGCGGGCGGTCCGGCGGCGGCCAGGGCGGTGATCAGCTCATCGGTGATCCGCTGGACGCGGGGCCGGAGGGCGCGGATGCGGCGTGCGCTGAACGCCCCCGCCACAAGGCGGCGAAGCCGGGTGTGCCCGGGTCCGTCGAGGTCGTTGATCCCCGGCTTCTCGAAGACCGCCGAGGGCATGACCACCGCGCCGATCCGCCGGGCCTCGGCCCGGCTGAACCGCGGGTCGGACAGGGCGACCCGTACCTCCTCCATACCGGTGACCAGCCAGCCCTTCATGCCGGTCTCCGTGGTGATCTCCCGTACCGGTGCCTGGCGCCACAGCTCGCGGACCGGGTCCGGAACCCCGTACAACTCGCGGCCGGCCGCCGTGGCCGGCACTGCTTCCCGGGAACCTCCTGTGGGCACAACTGGGGGTATAGTGGGCATGCGCCCACCCTAGTGGGCAGGTGCCCACTGGTCAACGACACGTCCCAGCAAGCGAAGGAGGGCTGCACGATGCCGACAGGGGTAGCCATCCGCGACGTACGCCGGCAGCTGTTCGGTGCCGCCGAGCGCGTTCTGCTCCGGGGCGGGCCGAACGCGCTGACCAGCCGGGAGGTCACCACGGAGGCGGGCTGCGCCAAGGGCGTACTGCACCGGCACTTCGCCGACTTCGACACCTTCCTCGCCGAGCTCGTACGGGACCGCATGGGCCGGATCGACGACCAGGCCGCCGCCCTGCGCGACCGCGCCGGGAGCGGCACCGTCGTGGACAACCTCGCCGGCGCGCTGACGGACCTGTTCGGCCCGGTCACCGTCGGGATCGTCAATCTCGTCGTCTCCCGGGACGAACTGCGCGGCCGGCTGCGCCGGACCACGCCGACCGGCATCCCGGTGCTGACCGAGGCCACGGCCATGATCGCCTCGTACCTCGTCGCCGAGCGCGACCTGGGGCGCATCGCCGCCGACGCCGACATCGACACGCTCTCCCCCACGCTGATCGGCTCCGGGCACCTACTGTTCGCCGACCGGCAGGCCACCGCGCCCGAGCCCACGGCCGTACGCAAGACGGTGAGCGCGGTGGTCTCCGGCGTCCTGCGACAGCCGTAGGGCGGAACCGCCCGTCGGCGCCCCCGCTCCGGCAGGGGCGCCGGGCCGGAGTCTCAGGCGCCGCCGCGCAGCTGCGCCAGGTAGGCGTACTGGCTCGGCAGCCGGTCGATCAGGCTGTCCGCCTGCTGCCGTATCCGGTGGAACTCCTTCACCGCCTCGGTGCCGTCGAGCCGGGCGAGCACCGGCAGCGGCCGGGTCCGGATCCCCCCGAGCCCCAGGAGCATGGCGGTGTACGAGTACGGCTCGAAGCCGTGGAAGTAGGGGTAGACCGAGTCGGCGTCGGGCAGCGTGGTGTGCCACTGTTCGATGCGCTCGGCGAGGGCGTCGGGCATCGGGCGGGTCTTGGCGTCCCGCCAGTACTGGTTGTCGTCGCGGGCCGCGGCGTAGTAGTGCAGCACGAGGAACTCCCGTACGCCGTCCATGACATGGCCGACCTGCCGGTTGTACGCCCGCCGGAGCCGCTCGTCGTCCCGGCCGTCGGGGAAGTGCCGCACCAGCTGCTCGATGCCGTTCTGGATGAAGAAGATCCCGGTCGACTCGAGCGGCTCGACGAACCCGCTGGACAGGCCGATCGCCACGCAGTTCCCGGCCCAGGACCGGGCGCTGCGCCCGATCCTCATCCGGATGTGGTTCGCCGTCACGTCGTCCGCCTCCGGGCCGACGAACTCCCGCAGCGTCCGCTCCGCCTCCTCCGGTGAGCAGTAGTCGCTCGCGTACACGTACCCGGTGCCGAGCCGGTCGAGCAGCGGGATCGTCCAGATCCACCCGGCGGCCCGGGCCGTGGCCGTCGTACACGGCCGCATGCCCCTCCTGGCGACGTCCACCGGCACCCGCAACGCGACCGCGCTGTCGTTGGGCAGGCTGTCCTGGTACGACAGGAACGGCACCCCAAGGGCCTTGTTCAGCAGCATCCCGCGGAAGCCGGTGCAGTCGACGAACAAGTCACCGGCGAGCTCGCCGTGTTCCTTGGTGAGGACGTCGCGGATGTGGCCGCGTTCGTCGAGGCGGACGTCGAGGACGTCGTCGACGACGTGCCGGACGCCGCGCCGGGTGCCGTACCCGCAGAGGAAGCGGGCCAGCAGCGTGGCGTCGAAGTGGTAGGCGTACGGGAACTGTGTGGAGTCCTCCCCCGCCATGTCGAACAGGGTGCCGTCGAGGTACTTGGGCGAGCTCCGCGCGTCACACAGCGCGGCCAGTACGGAGGCGTCCCGGTCGAACCGGTCCCCGGGCCGCAGGTGCTGCCACCAGTCCGCGAGCGAGAAGCCGTTCACCGTCCGCGGGCGCTCGAAGGGGTGGTAGAAGTAGTGGCCCCTGGCCCGCCAGTCCTCGAACCGGATGGCGAGCTTGTACGAGGCGTGGCATTCCGGCATCCACTCGTGCTCGGCCAGTCCCAGGAACCGGAAGAAGTGCCGCACGGTGCTGAACGTGGCCTCGCCCACGCCGATCGTCGACACCTGCTTGGATTCGACGAGCGTCACCTGGATCCGCTCGCCGAACGCCGCCTTGAGGTAGGTGGCGGTCATCCATCCCGCGGTTCCGCCACCGACGATTACCACATGTGACATCATTTTCCCTCTTCTCAGCCCGCGCTCTGCGCGAGGGGGGCGTGCACCTGCTCGCGGTGCGTGCGCAGTTCGGAGAACGGCTGGGTGATCCGGCGCAGCAGGTGGTCGACCCCGTCGGTGGCACCCGTGCCGGGCCGGCCACCGAGCATCTTGGACGTGAGGCCGAGATGGGCCACCTTCCATCGCCAGTACCCGTTGCCGATGTCGAGCAGCCCCTCGGCGACCCGGTGGAGTGCCCCCGCACCGGTCCCGCGCCGGCACACCTCGGCGACGGTGGTGCCGAGGTGCGTCACCGCGGTCGCGAAGGCCTCGTACAGCGTGCCCGTGCGCCGCTCATCGCCGATCAGCCGGGCGAGCGTCCTGAACTGCTCGGACTGGGCTCCGCTCGCGGTGCCGAGGTAGGGCCGGAACGCGGCGAAGTGGCGCAGCGGCAGCCGCTCCAGCACGATCACCTGGTCGTGCAGCACCCGTAGCACCTCGCTCGCCCGCTGCAGGTACTCCGCGCTCAGCTCCAGGTCCTCGGCGCCGCTCGCCGACGACAGCGTGCCGGCCACGGCCTCCAGGTCGGCGACGACCTGCTTGAGCCACAGCTCGCACGACTGGTGCGCGACGATGAAGAAGTGTTCCGCCAGCAGCACCGCACGATCGGCCGTGGGCGGCGTCCGGGTGCGCTGCAGTGAGAGCAGGGTGTCCGTGCGCAGGTAGTCGGAGTAGGTGAAGGCGGTCATGAGTCTCTCCACGTCGCGGTTCCCTGGGCGTCGTTCATGCCGTTTCGGTGAGCACCCGGCGCAGGGTGGCGGCGAATGCCTCGGGTTCGCCCTGGAAGCCGGTGTGGTCACCGGGGAAGTCGACGACGTACGTGCCGAGTCGCCCGGCCAGTGCGACCGCGGCCCGGTGGGACAGCTGCCCCTTGGACGTGGTGCCGCCGCCCACCGCGACAGGGGCGGAGGCGGCCCGCAGCGCCGCGATGTCCGGGGCATAGCAGGCGGTGGGGCGGAAGATGTGCAGGAAGAAGCGGTCGAGGATGGCCCGGACGTCGTCCGGCGGGGTGAACGAGTCGAGGTCGGTGACCTCGTGCCGCCCGCCGCCGGGTGGCCGGGAGAACCGCTCGACACCGGTCAGGGCCGCGTACTTCTTCAACGCCTCGTTGCGGCCCACGTTCACGTAGGTGTCGTACACCTCGTCGGCCGCGGCACGCAGCTGGGCGCTGTCGGGCAGCAGTTCCATCAGCGGGGGTTCGTGGGCCACCAGGGCGCGGACCTGTTCGGGGTGCCGGGTGAGCAGGTCGAGGCCGATGGCGGCGCCTCCGCTGTTGCCGAACACGTAGGCCGGTTCGGTGCCGAGGGCGGACAGCAGGCGGTGGACGTCGTCGGTGAGCACCTCGAGCGTCCCTTCCCGCGCCGGGTCGTCGACGGTGCTGCGCAGGATGCCGCGCGGGTCGTAGGTCACGACGGTGTGGTCCTCGGCGAGCAGGGGCGTGATCGTCGCGAACCCTCTGCTGCCCATGGGGGCGCCCACCAGCAGGAGCAGTGGGCCGGAGCCGTGGGTCTCGTAGCACAGGCGTGCGCCCGGGACGTCCAGCGTGTGGGTGGTCGAGTCGGTGTTCGCCATAATCGGCTCTTCCTTTCCTTCCGTCTCCAAGGTCAGGCCCAGCGCAGGTGGAGGGGGAGCCGCCTGGGGCCGAAGATCCCTCGTGGATCGTGGAACTCGACTCCGGGGCCGGCCGTGAAGTCGCTCCAGCGGCCGAGCATCGCCTCCAGGGCGATCCGGGCTTCCAGCCGGGCCAGTGGGGCGCCGAGGCAGAAGTGGATGCCCTGCCCGAAGCTCAGGTGCGGATTGGGCCGGCGGCGGAAGTCGAAGCGGTCCGGCTCGTCGAACTGCCGCTCGTCCCGGTTGGCCGAGGCCAGCCAGGTGACCACCACCTGGTCCGCCGGAACGGTGTGCTCACCGATCCGGGCCTCCCGGGCGGTCCTGCGCGTGGTCGGGGCCAGCGGTGCGCGGTAGCGCAGTACTTCCTCGATCAGGGTGGGCAGGCCGCTCGGATCGGCGCGCAGCGCCGCGGCGGCCTCGGGGTGGTCGGCCAGGCACAGCACGGAGTTGCCCAGCAGCACCGTGGTCGTGATGTGGCCGGCGAGCAGCAGCAGGCTCACGAACCCGACCATCTCCGCGTCGTCCAGGCGCTGCCCGTCCACCTCCGCGGCCACGAGCCTGCTGATCAGGTCGTCCTTGGGCGCGGCGCGGCGGGAGCGGATGTGGTCCAGGGAGTAGGGGTTCATCTCGCGCATGACGGTCGCCATGGACCGCACGCGCTGCTCGTTGGGCACGAGGCCGGACTGGCCCTCCGGTGACACCAGGGCCTCGGCCCAGCGCCGGAACGTGGCGCGGTCCTCGGCGGGGATGCCCAGGAGCTCGGTGATGACGATCACCGGCAGGGGATAGGCCAGGCCGGAGATCAGCTCGGTCCGGTCCGACCCCTTCATGGCGTCCAGCAGCTCGCCGGTGATGGCGGCGATACGGGGCTCGAGCCGGGCCACCACGCGGGGGGTGAACGCCTTGGCGACCAGGGTGCGCAGCTTGCGGTGCTGGGGCGGGTCCATCCGGACGATGTTGCCCCGGGAGAAGAGGTCGACGTCCTCCTGGGCGGAGGTGAGGCCGCTGAAGTCGGACGAGAAGGTGTCGGGATCACCGAGCACCTGAACGGCCTCGGCGTACCGGAAGACATACCAGACGCCGGTCTCCTGGTCATGGCTGACAGGGTCCTCCGCCCGCATCCGCCTGAACCAGGCCAGTGTCGTCTCGATGTCGTCGAACTGCTGGGCGGCGGCCGGTCCGACGGCACGTTCGGTCCCGGTCATGGGCGGCACCTCTCCTCCTGATCGTTGGTCATGGGCCGGCCGGTTCACGGGTGTCGGCCGACCACGCCGAGAACCGCCGCATCCCGTAGAGGAGCGGCACGTCCGGCAGGACCTCGACGCCCGCCACCCGTCCGACGGCGACGGTGTGGTCGCCGACGGTGAAGAGCCCGGCGACGGCGCATTCGGCCACGGCCAGGGCGTCCCTCTCCAGCCAGGGCAGCCCCTGCCCCCGGGTCGGCCGCCAGCGGACCTCGGCGAAACGGTCCGCCACGGGGGACGAGAAGATCTCCGCGGTGCGGCGCGCCCGGGCGTTCAGGAGGTTCACGGCGAACCAGTCGCGCCTCCGGATGGCGTCCAGGGTGCTGCTGTGCGACGTCAGGCACACGAGCAGGGTCGGCGGGTCGAGGGTGACACTGCTGAGCGAGGAACACGTGGCTCCGCGTGGCGACATGTCCCCGTCGGTGCTGGTCACGACGGCCACACCGGTGGGGAACGAGCTCATCAGGGACCGGTAGTCGTCCGCGTCCACGTGGTGTCGTGTGTCGCGGAGAGGGAGAGGGGCGGGAACGGCGGCGGGAAGGGGTTCCACGGAATGCGGCCTCCGCTGGAGCATGGTGGTTACGGTTTCCCCGCGGTGTCCGGATTCCCCGCGGTGTCCGGGCTTCCCGCCGCGACCAATTCCGCGAGGGAGCACAGTGAACTGAAAGCGCCGGGAGGATTGTCGGGGTCCCATGCGACACGGAATTCACTTTCGATCCTGTCGAGCAGAATCACCAGCGTGAGCGAGTCGACTCCGAGGCTGAACAGCGATGCGTCCCTGTCCACCGGCTCACCGGCGGGAGGCTCGTCCCAGACTTCCCTCAGCAGGGATTCCAGACGGGCCAGGACGTGAACGGCTTCAGTCTTCTCCATGCACATTCCCCCTGTCACTGCCGGCTGCCCGGTTGCGGAGATTCCGCCGGTCGACCTTTCCGGCGGCATTGCGCGGCAGACTCGCAACGACCTCGAAATGAACGGGGCGTTTGTACCGGGCGAGATGCCGGCGTGCGAGTTCCCGCAGGGAGGCGTCGAGCGCCGTGGTGTCGTCATCCGCCGCGACCACATAGGCGAACGGAAGCTCGCCCCACTCCTCGCTCGGTGTCCCGACGACGCAGGCCTCGCGCACGGCGGGATGGCCGAGGAGCACGCGCTCGACTTCCGTCGGGAAGATTTTCTGGCCGCCACGGATGATGACGTCCTTCACGCGCCCCGTGAGGTGGACGTACCCCTGCTCGTCGACCGTCCCGAGGTCGCCCGTACGCACCCAGCCGTCCCGCAGGGCTTCTTCCGTGGCGCCGGGATCGTTCCAGTACCCGTTCATGACGCCGGGACTGCGCACCCACAGTTCGCCGTGGCGGCTCCTGATGGCCGTGCCCATGAGGGCCCGGCCCACGGACGCGGCCGGGCCCCGGGCTTCTCCGGTCGTGTAGTCCTGGTCGGAGGGCGAGAGCGTCGCGACGACTCCCCCGGCTTCCGTCAGACCGTACGCCTGGCGGAAGGCGCATCCCCACGCCGCCCGCGCCTCCAGGAGCAACGGCCGCGGCATCGGCGCCGCGCCGTAGACGACCTCCCGGAGGCGGCCCAGGCCGGTTCGTGAGGGCCCTTGGGCCTTCAGGACGAACCTGAGCATGTCCGGTACGAGGAACAGATGCGTCACCTGTGCGCGGCGGATCGTGGCGAGGCACTCCAGCGGGGTGAACATCCGCATGAGCGCCACCGTCGCACCGGCGGCCATGTACATGAGCGGGAACACCATCGCCCCGTGGGACAGGGGGCCGCAGTGCAGGAAGACGATGTCCGTCTCCGGCGTGACCTCGGCCAGGTATCCCAGGGTCACCGAACGCAGCGAGCGGTGGTCGACACAGACGCCCTTGGGCCGGCCCGTGGTCGCCGAGGTCTGCAGGACGAAGAGCAGCTCGTCGTCGGGGACCTCACGCTCCGGGAGGCGGGGCCGGCACGAGACGGCCTCCGCGTAGGCGCTGCTTTCGTACAGCAGGACGGGGCAGTCGAAGGGGTGGCCTGCCGTCCCCGGGAGTCCCTTTTCCCCGACGACGGCGGAAACGCCGTACTCCGCGACGACGGTGGCCACTTCGTCCGCGACGGCCCCGTAGTGGACGGGGACCGCCGCCGCCCCGATCTTGCCGAGGGCGAAGTAGGTCTCGAGCACCTCGAGGCGGTTGTGCGAGACGACCGCGACCCGGTGGCCGCGCTCGACGCCCATGGCCAGGAAGGTGGTGGCCAGGCTGTCGGTCCGGCGGTCCAACTCGGCGTAGGTGACCTGTCGTTCACCGTCGAGGATCGCGACCCGGTCTCCGTGGCGCTGCCGGCCCCTCTCCAGAAGCTGTTCCATCCAGGACATGACGAGATCTCCCCCCTGACTCGGCCTGATTCCCGGCGCAACACCTCTGGGTGGATATCTCGCCAGTTGATCGCCAGTCGATCGCCAGTGGCACGTTGCCGGACAGCTCCCCGCGCCAACAACCCTCATTTTGCGGGGGTACCTTCGCAGCGGTACATCTGCTAAAGGGATCGCTTGCCGGGTGGAGGGTGATCGAGGGGGCGGGACTTTAACATACGTACCGACCCATAGGTACCCCCTCAAAATCAGGGTTGTTGTGGCCAACGCTGTCCGGCAACGTGCCTTTGGTACACAAGCGATCCAAGCGTGAGTCGATTCCGGCGTGGCCGCATCGCAACCGGGCGATGCGGCCACGCCATCATCACGCTTGTCCATTCGTTGCGGGGGACACTGATGACGTCGCGCACGTCCGTGCTGCTCTTCCGGCCGGCTTCGGGTGTGACCTCCTCCCGATCGCCTTTCTTCATTCCGTCATAGGCCGCACCGCACAGATCGGAATGACGCCATGGACCACATACTCGACTACCCACACGCGGCGGACCACGCGGGCGACCTGCCACCGGAGCTGGACGAGCTGCGGGCGCGGGAGCCCGTCTCCCGCGTCCGCCTCCCGGACGGCAGGACCGCCTGGCTCGTGACGCGTCACGACGACGTGCGCACCGTGCTCTCCGGTGAAAAGTTCACCCGCGACATGTCGGCGGTGAGCGGCGCGGCGGCCACCGACCCGGGCCCCGGCACGATGCGTACCGTCAACATGGACGGCCGTCCACACCTCGAACTGCGGGGACTGGTGTCGAAGGCGTTCGGCGTACGGCGGATCGACGGCATGCGGCCGCGGGTCCAGGAACTGACGGACCAACTGTTCGACTCCTTGGAGGAGGCGGGGCCGCCCGCGGACCTGGTCCGGCACGTCGCCGCTCCCCTGCCGGCCCTCGTCATCTGCGAGCTGCTCGGATTCCCCACCGAGGACCATGCCGCGCTCAGCCGGTTGTGCGACCGCATCACCACGGTGGGCGGCGGCCTCGACCAGTCGGCGTGGCTGGAGCTCAGCGCCTTCGTCGACCGCACCGTCCGGGCCAGGCGCGCGGAGCCCGGACAGGGCGGCGCGTCGGATCCCGATGTGCTGAGCGTGCTGATCCGCGCCCACGACGAGGCACGCCTCACCGAGGAGGAGCTGGTCTCCCTCACCGTCGTCATCCTGGCCGGCGGGCTGGAGACGACGCAGACCGCGATCAGCGCCGGACTGCTCAGGCTCTTCCGCAACCCCCAGCAACTGCAGAGGCTGCGCGACGACCCCGGACTCCTCGATCCGGCGATCGAGGAGATCCTCCGCTACCAGCCGGTCGTCGATCTCAACCGCCTCCAGATGGCGACCGAGGACGTGTGGCTGAGCGGTCGGCTTGTGTCGGCGGGCGACCTCGTGCAGATATCCATCAACTCCGCCAACCGCGACGACCAGCTCTTCCCCGAGGCGGCGCGGTTCGACATCGCGCGGCAGCCGAACCCGCACCTCGCGTTCGGCCACGGAGCGCACCACTGTCTCGGCGCGGCCCTGGCGCGGCTCGAACTGAGGACGGTGTTCTCGACGATACTCCGGCGCTTCCCGGGACTCTGCCTGGCGGAGCCGCCGGAGAGCCTGCGCTGGCGGGGCGGCCACGTGACGTTGGGCCTGGAGGAACTGCCAGTGAGCTGGTGAGGCCCTCCTCGCGCCCCCATGGCCAGGAAGGAACGTTCCATCATGCTTGTCTGCAGATACAGCGACGGTGGTCGGCGCGGATACGGCCGCGTCGACCGTGATCACGACGGTGACCGCGTGGTCCCCGTCGCGTACGACGGCCCGACCGGGCGCTGGGTGCCGCGCGTGGGCCGCGCACGCCCGGTCGGTGAGGTCACGCTCCTGCCGCCCGCCGAACCGACCAAGATCGCGTGTATCGCCCTCAACCACACGTCCGGCGGCGGGCCGGCTGCCGGGGGCGGGCGCCCGGCGGGCGCCGCCTCCTCCGCCGTCCTGCTGAAGCCGCCGTCGTCACTGGCCGGCCCCGAGGACACCGTCGGCCATCCGGGAGCCGCCTGGGAGCTGAAGCACGAGGCCGAGCTGGCCGTCGTGATCGGGGTGCGCTGCAAGCGGGTTCGCCCTGAGTACGCGGCGGAGGTCGTGGCGGGCTACACGTGCGCGAACGACCTGACGGCATACGCGAAAGCCCCCTCGGGCGCGGGCGACGGTTCCGCGCCCGCGGCGTACCCGCCCGTCTGGGCGAAACACTTCGACCGCTTCACGCCCCTGGGTCCCTGGCTGGCGACGGACCTGGACCCGGCGGGCGTCGGGATCACCTGCCGGGTGGACGGCGAGACCAGGCAGCGTGGCAGCACCAGCGACCTCATCACCCCCGTCCACGAGGTCATCGGCGTGGTCAGCGAGCACATGACGCTGGAGCCCGGTGACGTGATCCTCACCGGGACGCCCGCGGGCTCCGGACCGCTGTCGCCCGGCGACCGGGTCGAGGTGTCGATCGGGGGCATCGGCACGCTCCGCAACACCATCGCCGTGGCCGTCGCAGATCACGCAGCGAGTGAAGAAAGGCCGTGCGAACGATGACGACGACTGACTACGAACCCCACATAGGCAGGACAGGCCTGCCGGACTTCCCCGCGTCGCCCGCCGGGCACGACCTCCTGCACCGGGATCTGCTGAGAGTCTGGGGCGGACAGGACGACCAGTTGGGCCGGATCGCCGAGTACGCCCTGGTGCCGCCCGGGAAGATGCTCCGCCCGCTGCTGGTGCTCGAATCGGCGCGGTGTGTCGGAGGCCGTCCGGAGGACCTCACCGAACTGGCCCTGGCCGTCGAGTACCTGCATGTGGCCACCCTCATCCACGACGACATCATCGACGGCGACGACATGCGCCGTGGCCGCCCTTCCGTCCAGGCCGCCTTCGGTGTGCCCTCGGCCATCGTCGCCGGCGACGGGCTGATCCTGGAGACCTTCGCCGCGTTGACCGGCACGCGGCCCGAGGGTGTCCCGGACGCCGCCGTCGTGGCGGTGGTCTCCGTACTGGCCAGGGCCGGAGTGAGCCTGTGCCGCGGCCAGTTGCTGGAGTCGGAGTACGTCGGCGACCTGAACTGCACCGTGGACCAGTACCTGGTGATGGCCCGGCTGAAGACCGGTGTGCTCTTCGAGTCGGCCTGCCGCATCGGGGCGCTCCTCGGCACCGACCGGCCCGAGTGGATCGACGGCCTGGGCGTGTTCGGGGAGCAGCTGGGCACCGCGTTCCAGATCCGGGACGACCTGCTGGCGTTCGACGACTCCTCCGCGCTCCTCGGCAAGCCCCGCGAGAGCGATCTGCACAACCGCCGCCCCACCCTGCCGGTGCTGCTGGCGTACGAGCGTGCCGGCGACGACGACCGGAAGGAGCTGGAGAGCGTCTTCCGCGACGAACGCCCCCATGACGACGCCTACGCGCTGGTGCGTGAGGTCGTGGAGAGGACCGGCGCCCGTGAGGAGGCCGGGGACCACGCCGCGCGGATGATCGGCCGGGCCAAGGACAGCCTCACGGGGCTGCCCGCGGGGAAAGGCCCCGACACCCTGGGAGCCATCGCGGACTACGCGTCCGGGAGAAGGTTCTGACATGGGACGCGGCAGCCGTTTCGGGAACGTCCTCGCCGCGCACGTGCGGACGTGGCGCCCCTACACCCTCTGGTACGTCGGTCTGGTCGGCCTGGCCGGCGCGGCCCTGGCCGCCGACCGGCACACGCCCGGGCGCCTGGCCGCGGCATGGCTCGTGCCCACCCTGGTGTGGCTGGCGGCGCACTATCTGGGCGACTACCTCGATCGCGACCTCGACGCGATCAGCAAGCCCCAACGCCCCATACCGTCGGGCCGGCTGCGACCCTCCACCGCGGTCGTCTGCGGCGTGGTCCTGACCTGCGGCGGGCTGGCCGTCGGCTTGAGCGTCAACGGGCTCACGGTCTTCCTGCTGGCCGGCGGGGTCGGCGGGGCGATGGCGTACAACGGGTTCTTCAAGGCGCGGGGGCTGTGGGGAAACGTGGTCCGCGGCGCGCTCACCGGCGCGGCCTTCGTGTTCGGCGCGATGATGGCCGTACGGACGCCACCGCTCGAACTGCTGCTGTTCGTGGTGGTGTTCTGGGCCCACGACGCCGCGTCCAACCTCGTCGGGACGCTGCGGGACGTCGCCGGGGACCGCGAGGGCGGATACGTCACCTTCGCGGTGCGCCACGGGCTGCGGCGGGCGGCGGGCACCGCGGCGGCCCTCTACGCCCTGGCCGTCGCGACGGCGGTGGCGGGGACGTTCCTCGTGCCGCGCGACCGGGCGGCGTACCTCCTCGGGATCCTGCTCGCCGCGGTGCTCGGGGCGTGCGCCTTCCGGCTGCTGTACGCCGCGGGGCGTGCCCTGAGCTCGCGCACCGCCCTCCGCTCCCACGAAGTGCTCGTCGTCGAGCGGCTCGTCCTGGCCGCCGCCCTGCTGGTGCCGGGCCTCGGACTGCCCACGGCGCTCGGGCTCCTCGTACCCGTACTCGTCGTCACTCTCACCACTCAGCGTGTGATGCGGTCCCGGCACGAGTTCTCGCCGGACGGCCGCGCACACTCCGCCGACGGCCCCGCGGCTCCGCCCGCCTTCCAGCACTAGAGAAGGAGGACACCCCCATGTGCTCAGCTGTGGACGGTCGCTCCGAGAAATCGGTCACGAAGTCGGTCGAGAAGTCGGTCGCGAAGGCCGCCGAGGCCCTGTTCGAGGTGCAGCGGGCCGACGGCTCCTGGCCCAACCGGCGGCCCACCGCCGTGCTCGGTACGGCCGGCGCGCTGGCCGCGCTGCACTTCGCCGACCGCGAGCGCTCGAACGACCTCATCGAACGGGGAGCCGCCTGGCTGGCGGGCGCCCAGAACGCCGACGGCGGCTGGGGCGGGGTCGCCGGTGCCTCCACCCAGCTCGTGCCCACCGTGATCGCGGCGGCGTCGCTGCACCTGGTGTCCCCGAACACCTCCCGGGAACCCGTACAGCGGGCCCTGGACCTGGTGAAGTCCTACGGCGGGACCGAGGCGCTCACCGATCCGGGCATGGCCCACATGGCCGCGACGTTCCTCGCGCTCGCCGGGCTCCAGGACCCGCACGCCTCCCGGCGTATCCCGCTCGAACTGCTCCTGCTGCCCCAGCGGCTGTGGCGACGCCGCCTGTCCTTCCGCGTCGCGCCCTTCATCGCGATGGCCTTCATCCAGGCGCGCCACCGCCCGCCGGAAGCGCGGCTCCAGCGCCTGCTGAACCGGCTGGCCAGGCCCGCCGGGCTGCGCACGCTCGCGCGGGTGGAACGAGGCGAGAACGCCCGCGGCGGCTACGGCGGGGACAACTGGCTGGCCGCGGTGGTGTGCCTGGGCCTGACCTGTGCCGGGGCCCCGCGCCGCGCGGTCCTCGACGCCGTCGACTACCTGCGGGCGAACGTGCACCCCGACGGGTCCTGGCACATCATGCAGGGCCTCGACCTGATCGGCGGGTCGTACGTGGCACGCGGGCTGGCGGACGCCGGCTACCGCGCCGACCCCCGGCTGGTGCGGGCGAGGCAGTGGCTGCGCGGCTGTCAGCAGGAGGAGGCGTTCGAGGTCTACGGCGCTCCGCCCGGTGGCTGGGGCTGGGAGGGGCCGCGAGGATGGCCCAACTTCCTCGACAGCGCCAACGTGCTGGCCGCGCTCGCGGCCGGCGGCGAGGCGGGCGAGGGCGACGCGGGCGACGCACACCTGCGCCGCGGGCTGCGCTGGCTGGCCTCGCGGCAGGACCGCCAGGGTTCCTGGGGGACCTTCGTCCCCGACACCACGCTCCCCAACGACGGCCCCTGCCCCTACGTCACCGCACAGTGTGCCGAGGTCCTGCTCGACGGCGGTGTCTCCCGTCGGCACCCCGTGGTACGCAAGGCACTCGACTGGCTGCTCGCCCACCAGCGTTCCGACGGCAGCTATGAGGCGCTGTGGTACCGGGGGCTCACCCCGGGTACCGCCATGGCGCTCGTGGCCCTCAGCCGCGCCGGACTCGCCGGCCACCCCGTCGCCCGGCGCGCCCGCGACGCCCTGCTGCGCAACCAGCTCCCGGACGGTTCCTGGGGCCCGGGCGAGAAGGGCACGCCGGGCGACGACCCTTCGCCGGGGACCGTGGAGGAGACGGCGTGGGCGCTGCGGGCGCTGCTGGCCTGCGGGATGCCGGCCGACGACCCGCGCGTGCGGCGCGCGGCCGAATGGATCACGACCGCGCAACGGCCGGACGGCCGGTGGGACGCGAGCGCGGTGTGCATGCACATCCGCGGCTTCGCCTCCTACGTGGACGGCCTGATCGTCGACGGACTCGCCCTGAAGGCGCTCGGGGACTACCGGAGCGCGGTGGCCGGACACCCGTACGAAAAGCAGGAGGCGTCATGACGACAGGGCACACGCCTGCGGGCGCCGTGGACGCGGACGTGGTGGTCTGCGGGGCGGGGGTGGCCGGCCTGGCGGCGGCCTGTGCGCTGGGGCGGCTGGGGCTGGACGTCGCCCTGCTGGAGAAGAACCGGCGGCAGCCGCCGGTCTGGAAGGGCGAAGTCCTCCAGCCCGGCTCCCTGAACTCCCTGCACTCCTGGGGCGCGCTCCCCGCCCTGGAGGCCAGGCGGGCGGTCCGCCTCAACCGGCTCGTCACCAGGAGGGCCGACGGCGCCGAGCTGCTGACGATGGACTTCGGGATGCTCGGCGGCGAGCGGTCCTGGATGCTGTCCCACGACTACACGACGATCCTGGAGTGCCTCGGGGAGTCGCTCGGCACGACCGTCCACTGGCAGCGCGGGGTGCTGGTGAAGGATGTCGTCAAGGACGGCGACGGCCGCGTCGTCGGCGTACGGGCGGTGAGCGACGGGAGCGAGTACGACGTCCGTGCCCGGCTCGTGGTGGCCGCCGACGGCATGTCCTCGCGCGTGCGCCGCCTGTCGGGGCTGAGCGCGAGCCCCGTCGCGTACGGCCACAAGCTCCTGTCGTTCGAACTGCCGGGTACGCCGGACATGGACGACGAGGTGTCCGCGTACGTCACGGACCGCGGGCTGGTCATGGTCTATCCGCTGCCGGACGAACGGACACGGGTCTACGTCCAGGTGGCGCCGGACGAGATCAGGAGCGCGGACCGGGCGCGGTTGCAGCAGTGGTGCGACGAACTGATCGCCGGCGTACCCGCGCTCGGGCCGCTGGCCCCGGCGTTCAAGGAGGGACTGGACCGCAGGCAGCTGCTGCCGGTGTGGCAGTACCGGGCCCCGTCCCTGGTACGGCCGGGCATCGCCCTGATCGGCGAGGCCGCACACGGCGTACACCCGCTGGCGGCGCAGGGGATGAACACGGCCATCGGAGACGCCCGGGTCCTCGCGGACCGGCTCGCCGGCGCCGGCATCACCGGGCGGGGGGCGGTCGACCGGGCGCTGCGGGCGTACGAGGCCGGGCGTCGCGACAGGATCCGGGACGTCCACGTCATGAGTCACCGTGCCGCGCGCATGATGACGAGCACCTCCGGGCTGGGCAGGGCGCTGGGCCTGCGGCTGCTGAGCGGGACGGCCAGGAGCGCGCGCCTGCGCCGGCTGACCACCTACAACATGTCGGGCCTCGGTATGCGTCCTCTCGGCACCGTGGACCGGCTCGTTCAGCTGGGGGTACTGCCCGACCGCAAGGCGCCCTGGCTGCCGGTGCCGAAGTGATCCACGAGGGAAGGGTGGGAAGATGTCAGATTCACTCAGGACGGCCTTCGATGTCCGTCCGCTGTCCGGTGCTCTGGGCGCCGAGGTGCTCGGCGTACGCCTGGAGGACATCAACGACGAGGAGTTCGCCGAACTGCGCCGGCTGCTGCTGCGGTATCTGGTGCTCTTCCTGCCGGAGCAGGAGGGGTGGTCGTCCGCGTCGCGCATCGCCTTCGGCCGCCGGTTCGGGGAGCTCGAGGTCCATCCGTATCTGCCGCACCTCGACGGGCATCCGGAGATACAGATCATCGACTCGGAGCAGGACGGCAAGATCCCGATCTGGCACACCGACATGACGTACTCGCCGAATCCGCCGATCGGGTCCGTCCTGCAGATCGTCCGCAGCCCCGGGCGGGGAGGCGACACGATGTGGTCCAACCAGTATCTGGCCTACGAGTCCCTGTCCGCCCCGATGCGCGAGCTGCTCGACGGCCTCACGGCGATTCACGCCATCCACATCCCGGGGCTGGACAGCCGGGCGGAGCACCCCGTGGTGCGGGTCCACCCGGAGACGGGCCGCCGGGCGCTGTTCGTCAACCGCGCCCACACCTCGCACATCGTCCAGCTCAGCCGGAACGAGAGTGACGCGCTGCTGCAGTTCCTCACCGAGTTCTCCACCTCACCGCAGTTCACCTGCCGGTACCAGTGGCGGCCGGGCGACGTGGCGATCTGGGACAACAGGGTCACGCAGCACTACGCGGTCGACGACTACGAGCAACGCCGTACGGGCCTGCGGGTGGTGGTGCTCGGCGACAACCCGACCGGGAACCGGCCCCGGTGGGCCCCGTACCGGCCGAAGCAGGGTGAGCGCTACGCGCCGGCCCGGGTGAACGCGAAGGAGCCCTACTGACAGCACATCGAGCGGCGGCCGACCGGCCGTTCGTCAGGCCGGCCGCCACTCGATGAGGGGCCTCCTGCCTCTAGAACGGGACGATCCCGGAAGCGACGGCCCAGCCGATGAGCCGGGATTTGGTGGCCGCCCCGACGCGGTGTCTGGCCTCGCGCAGGTGTTCGTCCACCGTGTTCTTGGATATGCCCAGTCGACGGGCGGTCTCCTTCGCGGTGAGGCCCAGAACGGCGAGCCTCACCACTTCCGTCTGCCTCGGGGTGAGTGATGGTTCGCTGGCTAGCCTGGTCACTGAACACCTCGCATTCGCATGTACGTGAGACTGGCTGTCGTTGTTCCGGCAGGCCGCGGCCCCCGGACCAGTTCTCCGGGGCCCTGCCGGCTCACCCCGGTGGGGGTGAAGTCCGGGTGGGGGCGTCCGGTCGCGCGTCGGTGGAGTCGGCGGAGACGGATTCCCTGGCGGCTTCCGCCTCGATGAGCCGCCGGGGCAGGAGCCACCGCAACAGCGGTCCGGCCATCGCCGTCGTCACGACCGCCATGACGACCATGAGCGAGTACAGGTCCTGCTGGATGATTCCCAGGTTCAGCCCGACGCTCAGGGCGATGAGCTCGGTCAGGCCACGGGTGTTCATCAGGGTGGCCAGTGCCGCGGACTGCCGCGACGGCATCCCGTGCGCGCGGGCGGCGAGGAACGCGCCGGCGAACTTCCCCCCGATGGCCACCAGGAGGATCAGGCCCAGGTCGCCGAGTCCGCCCGCGCTCAGCCCCGACAGGTCGACGTTGAGCCCGGCGACCACGAAGAAGACCGGCAGGAGCAGTACGTCGCTGAGCCGGCCGAACTGGTCGCGGATCCCGGCTCGCAGCTGCGCCGTCCGCTCACGCGGGATGACGGCGCCGAACAGGAACGCCCCGAAGATGAAGTGCAGCCCCACCCACTCCGTCGTGGCGGCGGACGCCAGCATCCCCACGAGGGCGCACGCCGACCACGCCGGGGTGAGCCGGGCGGTGCTCCCGTACGCCAGGACCTGGCGCAGCAGGGGCCGCAGGACGAAGAGCATGCCGAGCACGTACGGCAGGGCGAGGAGCATCCTCGCGGGGCCCGGGCCCGCCGCCCCGCTCAGGGCGGCCACCCCGGCGAGTACCGACCAGGCCAGTACGTCGTCGATGGAGGCGCAGGCGAGCGCCAGCACGCCCAGCGTCGTCCGCTCCATGCCCCGGTCGGTGAGGATCCGGGCCAGCACCGGGAACGCGGTGATCGACATGGCGATGCCCATGAAGAGCACGAACGCGGCCCTGTCGGGGGTGTCGTACTCCCGCATGAGGTACACGGCCAGTGCCGCGCCCAGGCCGAACGGCAGGAGGACGGAACTCAGGGACACGGTGACCGCGAACCCCCCGGAGCCCCTGGCCAGGGCCGGGTCCCACTCCAGGCCGACGACGAACATGAAGACGGCGACCCCGACGGCGGCCAGGACGCCCAGGCCCGGCCGGATACCGGCCGGGAAGAGGTGGTCGGACACCGCGCCGCCGAACAGTGTCGGCCCCATCAGGATGCCGGCCAGCACCTCACCGATGACCGCCGGCTGGTCGAACCGGCGCGCCACGGCGCCGAGCAGTCGCGCCAGGAGCACGACGGCCGCCAGGGCGAAGAACAGTTCCGTGAGGTGCTGGGCGTTCATGGGATCCGTTTCCGATTCCGGCGGGGAAGCAGCGGGTACGGCAACCGTGAACGATCCGGGCCATGACGGCAGGGAGGCGAGCGGCGGCTCGCCCTGCCCGGACCAGGGGCCGGTGGAGGGGGGTCAGGCGGCGACAAGCCCTGGGGAAACGTGCCCACGTGTCCAGGGCACCAGCCCGGCCCGGCCGTAGCGTTCGGCCGGGGAGCCCAACGGCTCCGGCGACGGCCGGTGTTGACGAGATTCGGGTGCGGAGGGTCTCGTGCGCGCTAACGGTACGATGGACATGATCGAACACTAATGGGCGTCCGCCCACTCGTCAACGGCATTATTGCGCAGGCGACAGCGGCAACGGTGAGTCCACCCAAGGCCATACGCGTCGTCGGTGCGCGGCCGGTGCGGTCCGGTGTCCCGGTCACGCGCACGGTAAAGCCGGTACCGCCGGACACCTCGATGTCGCCGCCGCGGTTGTGCACCGCGCGTGTGGTGTCCGCCCGCGGGCGGCCGGGTGAACGGCCTGTGCCCGCCCCGCCGGCGCTTGCGCACGCCTCGCTCCTACGGGACTGCACGCGCCGGGGTATCAGGCCCGGCGCCGAACCCGGCGGGGCGGATGTCCGACACGGGGCCACCGGGCGGCTCCACGGCCGAACGGGACGGCCCCGCAGGTGCGCTGCGCGCCCGCGGAGCCGTCTCGTGAGCGGCTGTCAGAACTTGCGGAGCTTGTTGGTGAAGACGTGAGCGGCGACCTGGTCACCGAGCTTGAGGCCGTCCTCGGCGTCCCAGGGGAAATGGACACCGAGCCAGACACGGCTGTAGGCGTCCTCGCGGGCGGCGGAGCTGAAGCTGGTGAAGTGGCGGGTCTTCACGGGCGACTGCGGGTCGTCGGTGGTCATGTCGAACGCGATGCCGTCGCTGCCGAAGTACCGCTGCATGATGCCGGCCCACGCCGCGCCGAACGTCGCGTGGCCCGAGGCCCACGCCGGGAAGCACGGGTTGACGTTCACCCCCGCCCGGGTCTTGAGCAGCGGCTTCCACTCGGGGTCGAGCCCGCCCTCACGTATGGCGGAGACCGGGCGCCAAAGGTCGATGTTCGTCAGGAACTTCACGTCCCGGACCGCGATCCCCGCGTCCGCCATCGCGATCGAGACCAGGGCGAAGAGCCTGGCGTTCTCGTAGGTGTCCAGTCCGCGTGCGTGCGCCACCTCACGGGTCGCCTGGAGCAGCTGGCCCGGCGGCTTGTACGTGCCGTCCAGGTCGTTGGCCCAGAACCAGGCGGCGGCCTCCTGGTCCGCGGTGCGGTTGACGACGGGCGTCTTCGCGGTCGGCCCGTCCGCGCCCGCCGAGCGGACTGCTTCCACCTGCGCCTTGTACGCGTCGCCGGCGAGCAGCTTCGCGTACGTTCCGTACAGCCCCGGCGTCGGCGGGCGGAACTGCGATCCGGAGCTGAGGGCGAAGGGCGTGACCAGCCCCCAGTAGGGCGAGACCGCCTGGCTGTGCTGCGAGCAGGACGGGTCGGGCATGTCCGGGTAGCTCGTCGGCCGCCAGGCCCCCGGTTCGAACGAACCGGCGTACACCCGGTCGTCGTCGGAGCCGTCCCCGTTCCGCGCGTCCATCATCTGCGTCACCATCTTGTTGACGACGGTGACGTCGAGGAGGTCGAACTCAGTGGGCTCGGTTCCGAACCGCTCACGGAACTTCGCGTCCAGGAACTGGGCCTGGTTCTTGCCGTACAGCTTCAGCAGGATGTTGTAGGCGGTCCGCCCGATCACCCGTTCTTCCTCGTCCGGTCCCTCGACCCAGCCGGCGTACTTCTCGGCGTGGATGTAGGCCTCGGAGGTGATCTTGCCCTTCCACTTCAACTGGTACGAGCTCTCCGCGTCGTAGATCGCGGCGTTCATCATCGCGGCCGCACGGGCCATCGGCCCGGGCCCACCGCCCTCGCGGCGGATGACCTGCAGAAGAACGTCATTCCAGTAGTGCACCGGATCGGCTATGGGGTGCGCGGGCAAGGCAGCCTGCGCGGGCTGCGGGGCGACGGTGAGCACGCTCCCCGTCGCCGCCACCACCGCGGCGGCCGCCAAGGCCCGTCTCCATGTGCCTCTGCTGCGCCTGCTGGATGGAACGCGTGCGGGCATCTCTCGCTCCTCGTGACCAAAACTCGTTTGATCACCACCCGAGCGGTGGCGGCGAGATCATGCCGCGCACACGTGCCGCAGCGGAATGCTCCGGCCGACGGCAAGGCCGGAATGGCTCATGCCGGGGCCTTTCCTGTCCGGTTCCCGCCGTGGCTGCCCGACGGGCAGCGCAGAGGCGGCTCCGTCAGAACGCGTCCCACGGCTCTCCAGGGTCACCCGAGAATCAGGGACACGTTGTGCCCGCCGAAACCGAAGGAATTGGCGAGCGCGGTGTCCCAGCTGCCGCCGCGGGCCCGGCCGGTGGCGACGGTGCGCTCCGAACTCGCCCAGAGACTCCAGAGGCGCAGGTGACCTGTCAGCTCGAGCCGACGCGTGCGGCGGTGGCCACTCGCAGCACGCTTTCCGTGTGCTCCGCGAGGAAGAAGTGACCACCGGTGAAGACGTGGAGTGCGAACGGCCCCGTCGTCACCGAGGACCACTCCTCCATGCGCTGCGGAACCGTCTGGGCGTCCTTGTCCCCCATCAGGGCCACCACCTCCGCCCCGAGCCGCGCGGCAGCGGGGGCTCGCCGGTAACTGTCGATCAGGTAGTAGTCGTTGCGGGCGATGCCGAGGACCATCGCCCTGAGGTCGGGGTCGTCCAGCACGGCTGACCGAGTACCGCCGAGTTCACTCATCGAATCGAGTAGCTCACGATCGGTCCGAAGGCGTGGGACCGTGAGCGTCTCCGCGCCGTCGGGCTGCCGGCCGGAGACGCAGAGGCGGGTGACGGCAGACGAGCCGGAGGCCTCCAAGAGGCGGAGGGTCTCGTAGGCCACCGCGGCGCCCATGCTGTGACCGAAGAGAATGGTCTCCCGTCCGGTTCTGTCCGCGTGGAGCGCCTCTGCCACGGCAGTCGCCAGCTCTGCCATGGAGGGCACCAGTGGCTCTGACATCCGCCCTTCCCTGCCGGGGTACTGGACCGCACTCAGTTCCAGAGTGCCGTCGAGGTGGGACGCCCAGGGTCGGAAGAAGCTCGCGCTTCCGCCGGCGTGCGGGAAGGTGATCAGGCGGCGTTCCGCTGTCGAGCGGGCCTGGAAGGTCACAAGCCAGGGAGATTTCGTGATCATGATGCTTTCAAGCCAATCGTCATCCGAGGACTGCTTCGCCCAACTGTGTGAGCCTGTGCACGACGAAACCCTTCCGGCGGGACGTGGACACGAGCCCGGACCGGCGCAGAACGCCGACGTGCTTGCTCGCGGAGGGGTTCGAGATGTGAAGAGAGCGGGAGATCTCGCTGGTGGTCTTGGGATGGCGTACGGACGCCAGGACGCTGGCCCGTGTGTGGCCGAGGAGCTCGCGAAGCGAGGCGTCCCTGTCCTCCTCCTCTTCCTGCCAGATGCTTGCGGCGGAGTCGGTGTCCAGGCAGATGCTGTAGGCCAGGGCCGGGACTCCCTGGTGGGTCCTGTCGGCCGCCAGGATGAGGGGTTGCGCCGCGAACAAGGAGGGCGTGATCAGCAGCCCCCCACCGGCGAGTTCGATCTCCTCCGGCCCGGAGGCGGTGTCCACCCGGAGACAGGGCGCCTGCCAACTGATGGCGGGATGAAGCTGGTTGAGCACACCCTCGACGCCTTCGGACATCACCGAACGGAGCCTCGCGTTGTTCTCCTGCTCCAGGTGGCTGTGTATCCGCTGCCAGAAGGGTTCCACGGCGGCGGCCTGGAACAGGCGTCCATCGGCGGGGGGTGGCGGCCCTGACAGGCCTTGGAGTGCCGGCGCCGGCGCACGGTGACGAAGGCGTCTCTTCACCTTGCGCCGCCACTCGGAGAACGCGTCCTGTCGCGTGTCCGAGTATCTGGCCTCGGCCAGGTGGGTTTCGAACGCGGCGCCCAGCGTGCTGGCGAAGCGCACGCGGGAAAGATCTTCAACCGAGAGGCGCAGGGCAACCAACGAAGGATCTCCTCATGATCAGGGGCGGCTGCCCGCCAGTCGTCGAGTCGAAGTCCGGATGAGTAGTCTGTGGAGCTGCGACAACGCGTCCGACCTGCAGGTATGACCGCCGGAGAGATCTCGAACAAGCCCGGCCATTCACCTAAGTTGATGACTGAAGTAAGACTAGCCCGTCGGTGACGGCGAGGGAGGGACTCTTTAGGCCAATTGATCACTCGCAGTTCGCCCTTTGGGTAGGGTTTCCACCGCGGGGTTTCGGAGGTCCGGAAGGAGTACGGCTGGATGAGCGACGTAGCTGCGCATCACGATGCTGTCGGTCTTGCACGCACCCTTGCCGAAAAGCTTGATCACCTCTTCAACGCGCGACCAGGCGGCCGTCCGCCCTCCCACGAGGAGGTTGCGACCTCGATCAACATCGCAGCCGGCGAGAAGACCATCAGCGCCACCTACATCTGGCAGTTGCGCACGGGGCGCAAGACCAATCCGACCAAGAGGCATCTCGAAGCGCTGGCACGCTACTTCGGCGTGCAGCCGGCGTACTTCCTCGACGACGTCCACGCGGAGCGCGTCGACGAGCAACTGGCACTCCTCGACGCGCTCAAGGAGGCGGACGTGCGGAGTCTGGCGCTGCGCGCCAGCGGTCTTTCGCAGTCGAGCCGGCAGAGCATCGCCAAACTGGTCAACCAGTTGCGTGACGTGGAAGGTCTGGGTGCCGCCGACGACGGTTCACCACAGGCGTGACGCGACGCCGCGAAGCTGCCGGCCTGGAAGGAACTCGGAAGGAGTACGTGTTCATGTGGGGGATGGACATACTGGCAGCACTGCGCTTCGGCAGAGGGGCCCACCTGGCGCCCTCCGCCGGCCGCAGGGCGAAGTTCAGGCGCTTACGGCGTCACTGCCAGAAGGTGATCGACGGTCTCGGCATCCCCTACAACTCCGGGATCGAGGAGCTGTGCGACGAGGTGAGCCGCCGCACCGGACGCCCCATCCGCCTGGCGCCCGTGGATCTGGAGAGTTCCTCCCTGCACGGACTGTGGATCGCCACGTCCGAATCCGATCTGATCGTCTACCAGGCGAACACCAGCAGGGCACATCAGGAACACATCGTTGCCCATGAACTGTCCCACATCCTCTGTGAGCACGCTCTCGACGGAGGGCAGAAGCACGGCGTCCCGCTGGGGCTCTTCCCCGACCTCTCCCCCGACCTCGTCCAGGGGGTACTTCAGCGCTCCACGTACTGCGAGCGGGACGAGCAGGAGGCCGAACTCATGGCCTCGCTCATGCTGGCCCGGTCCCGCAAGCGCGCGCCGGGCAACCGCCCGCCCCTCCCACCCGAAGCGGCGGCCGTCCTGGCCCGGGTGGAGAACACCGTCGGGCACGTCACCCGGTCGTCCTCCGAGTGAATACGGTCGACGCCTTCTTGATACACCTGTGCGCCGTGGCGGGTCTGGCGGCATTCCTCTACCGCCTGCCGGAGCTCATACGGAGGCGGGCGGACCCCACTCTCCGCGCACTCGAGGTCTACTTCCTCGCCACCGGGCTCTGCTTCCTGCTGAACGTCAGCTGGCTGCGTTCAGCGGTCTCCGAGTTCCTCCGCTATCCCGAGATCACCACGGTCATGACACACGCCGCCGTGGTGATCTTCTCGGCGGCCCAGCAGGTGGTCCTCATCTACTGGTCCCAGCCGCCCGATGAGGCGAGGAACCGGGCGAGACGACGCGTCCACATCTTCCAGTTCATCCTCCTCGCCCTCGTGTGCATGTACTTTCTGGTGGATCTCCACCGGCTGAGCATCTCGGCCGGCGGAACGCTCCTCCACGGCATGTACGAAGCCGAGAACGCCGCCTACATGCTCTTCTACCTCTCCGTCTGCGCCGGCGGGCAGGTGGGCGCCCTGCGCATGTGCCATCGCTATTCGCGCATCGCGCACGCCAGGGCCCTGCGCATCGGATTGGTGACCGCCTCGCTGGGCGCCGCCTTCCTCCTGACGTACTGCGTGATCCGCGGCACTCAGGTGATCGGTACCCAGCTCGGCTTCGACATGAGAGCTCTGGAACCCCTCTACTGGTTCTTCGCGTGTGTCGGGTCCCTCCTCCAACTGTTCGGCCTGACCGTCCCCTCCTGGGGGGCGGCGACCAGGCTGTGGTGGACCAACTACCGCTCCTACCTGCGGCTCTATCCGTTGTGGCGTGCGATCTACCGGGAGATCCCCACGATCGCGCTGGAACCGCCGCCCAGAGCGGGGCTGGGGTGGATTCCGCCGACGGGGCTCGAGTACAAGCTCTACCGGCGCGTCATCGAGATACTCGACGGCTGTGTCGAGCTTCGCCCCTACCTGCCGGGGCCTCCGTGCGAGGGCCCGGTGCCGATCGTCGGTGGGGAGTCGCCGGACGAGGAGGCACGACGGCTCCGCTGCGCCCTGCACGAGAGGGGCAAGGAGGCGGCGGTCGGGCTCATGGCCGACATCTCCTCCCCCGCGTCGACGGCCAACCGGGAGGCGGCCTTCGCGGAGGAGGTGGAATGGCTCGTCAGGGTATCGGCGGCGTTCGTACGGGACTCCCGTACGCCCGTACGCCCGTACGCCCTGACTCAGCATGGCGGACGTGCCGTCCAGGCCACGGCTTCCTGCCCTACGCCTGTGCGGCGCTGGACGGTTCGGGGGCCTTCCCTCTTTCCTCGTCGTCCCGGGCAGCGGCGCGGGGAGGGTTCCGCATGACGGGGCTCAGCACTGCGGACAACGCGATGCCGACCAGGACGGTCGCGCACGCCAGCAGGCTGGGAGCCCGTCCGGCCAGGTCGTAGGCCACCCCGCCCACCAGCGGCGCGGCCGCGGCGCTGCTCCCGGACACCTGGGCCACGCTCATCACCCGGCCCCGGTGACTGTCCGGCGTCAGGAGCAGCTGGTGGGTGGTGAAGTACGCGCTCGCCGTGGGTGCGGCGAACGCGGCCACGCCGAGAAGCACTCCGGGGGTGAAGCGGCCCGGCAGCAAAGCGATTCCGAAGGTGAGGACCCCGAACAACCACAGCACCAGGAAGACGGGCCGGGATCCTGTCAGGACCCGCAGGAGCTTCGGTGACACGAGTGCGCCCAGCAGCCCACCCACGCCGAGGAGGGCGGCCATCAGACCGATGAGCCCCGAGTCCATGCCGCTCTGCTTCGCCGATGCGATGACGATGAAGTACACGGTTCCGTAGGCGAAGTTGGCGACCGTCGCGTACAGAAGGCCGAGCCGGAGAAACGGTTGCCCCGCGATCCACCGGATCCCCTCCACCAGTTCCTGGCCGGGCTTTCCACGGGGCTTCTGCCGAGGGACGGAGGGCTGCGGCCTGAGGAACAGGAGCACCACCAGGCCGACGGTGTGCGCCACGGCTCCCAGCGCGAAGGGAAGGGAGTTCCGCATGGATTGCAGAAAGCCGCCGGCCGAGGTGCCCAGGAGCTGTCCGGCGTAGGTGCGTGCCGCGTTCGCGGCCACGGCGCCCGACAGCTCCTCCTCGGGAACCAGGGACGGAACCATGGCGGAGGCGGTGGTGAAGAGCACCGCCGTGAGGGCGCCGTTGGCGACGGCGAACGCCGCCAGGACGCCGAGGGAGGCCGCCCCCGCCCACAGTGCCACCGCCACGCCGACGAAGACGAGGACCAGCCCGGCCTGACACCACAGCATCACGGTGCGCCGGTCGTAGCGGTCCGCGACGGCGCCGGCCGGCAGCCCGGCCAGCACCATCGTCGCGGCGTCCACGAACCCGATGAAGCCGGCCTGGGACGGCGATCCGGTCACGGTGAGAACGATCAGCGGCAGTGCGAGCAGTGATGTGCTGTAGGCGAACTCACTGAACGTCTGGCTTGCCCACAACAGGGTGAAATCTCGTTTCCCGGCGGGCGGGCGAGTCACAGCGGCCTCTCCTTCGGCAGTGATGGTCGGCTGGCCCGAAATCAGCCCAGAATCCGTGAGCGTGATCCGGTGTGCACATACGTGCGCCGGAGATCCCGCACCATGCTGGTGCGCTTCAGCCACCGGTCCGTGCCGTCGTAGCGGGGAGTGAACAGATCCCGGCCGTGCACGACCTGGTAGTTGTCCAGAAAGACCGCCTCGCCCGGGCTGAGCACCACGCGCTCGGCGGATCCCGCCAGCTGTTCCGCGCACTGCCGCATCGCCGCCTCGGCCTCCAGATCACCGGGCAGAGGGCTGGTGAAGTCCTCGTCCATACGGAGGTAAGGAGCGTCCGAGGGGCCGAAGAGCACCGAGGCGGTCTCGTGCTCGCGCTCCCCGCGCGCCACGAGTTGGCCGCCGGCGTACTGCGGCGCCGTCTCGTGCGAATCGTCCGGGAAGAAGCGGAACCGGTTCTGCTCGAGCACCTTCCGGACCTCTTCGGGCAGCGTCAGTACGTCGAGGCCGGCCACCGTCGTGCCCACCCGGTCCGGGTTGCGCAGGCACAGCAGGGCCACGTAGTCACCACGGCAGGCGTGGAAGACGTCCTCCGTGTGCAGGGCGAGCTGGGCCTTGCTGCTCGCGCTGGTGAGGGAGTTCTCCTTGCCCTTGGCCGGGCATACGTCGTGCACGAGCCGACCGTTCTGCTGGTTCGCCCAGCCGAACGGGTCACCGAGCACCGAGGCGAGCAGCAGGAGCACCACCTCCTCCCGGATCGCCGCGCCCTCCTTCTCCGCTATCTCCCAGCCGGGCGGGGTGGGGACGAGCTCTTCGCTGAGCGGAAGGTTCGACACCGAGATGATCGGGTCCTCGCCCGTGCGACCGGCGGCGAGGAACTTTCTCACTCCGACGGGGAGTTCCTCGGACCAGGCGCGGACCTCATCGGCGTCCCGCAACGGATCCCAGGTCTGGTGGGCGGCCAGGAACCGGTCCGCGATGTCGCCGACCGTAGCCGACTCTGTCCGGGTCAGGGTGTAGCGAGCCACGGGATCATGCGTCCTTTCAGTCATGGAGAACCTGCGCGGTGATCTGTCGCAGGCCCAGAAGGAACTCCTGCGCCAGCTGCTCGACAGTGGCGGTGCTGTGGTTCGCGGGAGAGTGGATCCAGTCGACGCGCAACTCGCCTCCGGTGACGGCCGCGACGACGTCGATCAGGTGGGGGCGCGGCTGGTCCGAAGCCCGGTCACGGCCCAGGCCGTCCAGCTCACCGCGGATGAGGCCGTCCTCGCCGCCCGACGGATCCCACTGGCCCAGGTAGTTGAAGCTGATACGCGGGTGCTCCTGCTCCGCCAGGACGCGCCCCGGTCCCTCGGCCGGGGAGAGATGGCGCAGCGCGCCGTAGCCGAGGCCGCGGCCCGGGACCGACCGCAACTGCCGCCTGACCGTCCGGAGGGCGGTGGCCCACTCCCCGTCGGGCACGTCGAGGGTGACGGGATAGATCGTGGTGAACCAGCCGACGGTACGGGCCAGGTCGATCTCCTCGAAGAGCTCTTCGCGGCCGTGTCCCTCCAGGGCCACCGTCACCGGGCGGCCTGCCCAGGCGCCGAGTGTCCGGCCGAGGACGGCGAGCAGGACATCGTTGATCTGTGTACGGAACAGCCCGGGCACCCGCTTGAGCAGGGCTTCGGTCTCGTCGCGCCCCAGGCGGACCGAGACCGTCTCCGCGCTGCCGGCCGTGTGCGGCGCCGTGCCGTCCCGGGGGATGGCACGCGAACCGGTGACGCCCTCCCAGTACGCCACTTCGTGATCGAGACCGCCGGAGCGGACGTGGTCCGCCAGGCGCCGCGCCCAGTCCTGGTAGCTGCTGGTACGGACGCCCGGATCAACGGGTCGGCCCTGGGCGAGCTGTGCGTACACGGCGCTCAGGTCCTCCAGGAGGATGCGCCACGACACACCGTCCATCACCAGGTGGTGGACGGCCAGGAACAGCTGCGGCAGCCGCTCTCCGCCCAGGTGGAAGAAGGCTCCCCTGATCATCGTTCCCGTGGACAGGGTGAGTCCTTGCTGGGCCGCCAGTGCCGCGTCGGCCAGAGCGGTGTCCCACAGCGCGGGGTCCACCCCGGTGAGGTCGTGCACCGTGAGCAGTCCGTCCGGAGCGTCCCCGTACTCCTGGCTCCATCCGTCCGGGCCGGAGACGTAGCGCATGCGCAGGGCGTCGTGGCGGGCGACCACGGCGGTGAGGGCCCTGCCGAGGAGCTCACTGTCGGTGCCGGGGGCCAGTTCGAGCCGCACGGACATCGCGTGGTGGTCCGGATCGACCGGGTGCTCGGCGAAGAACCATCGCTGGATCGGGGTGAGCTCGACCTCGCCTCGGACCGCCGTGGCCTGCTGCTCAGGCACGGGGGCCGATACGGGTGCCTGCTCCAGCACCCCTGCCAGGGCCGCGATCGTCTGGTGCAGGAACAGGGACTTGGACGTCAGGGGCAGTCCGGCCTGCCGGGCGCGCGAGGTGAGCTGGATCGAGAGGATGGAGTCACCACCGAGAGCGAAGAAGTTGTCGTGGACGCCCACCTGCCCGACACCCAGGACGTCCGCCCAGATCTCTGCCAGGAGCTTCTCCGTCTCGGTGCGCGGAGCGACGTGGTCGGTGCTGACCCCGTCCGCCGCCACCTGCGGGGCGGGCAGGGCACGCCGGTCGACCTTGCCGGTCGGTGAGAGAGGCAGCCTGTCCAGCGTGACGAACACGGCCGGGACCATGTGGTCCGGCAGCCAGGCGGAGAGATGCTCGCGCAGCACGGGCGTGGACAGCCCCCGATCGGTCACCACATGGGCGACCAGCCGGCGGTGGCCGTCCTCCTCCTGGTGGGCCACCACGACGGCCTCGCGGATGTCGGGATGGCGCATCAGCGCCGTCTCGATCTCGCCCAGCTCGATGCGGAAGCCACGGATCTTGACCTGGTCGTCGATCCTGCCCAGGTACTCCAGGGTGCCGTCCGCGCACCATCGGGCGATGTCGCCGGAGCGGTACATTCGCTCGCCCGGCGCGGCGTAGGGGTTGGGCGGGTAGCGGTCGGCGGTCAGCTCCAGGTCGTTCAGATAGCCGCGGGCGAGCCCGGCACCGGCAACGTGGATCTCACCGGGGACACCGATGGGCACCGGCGTACCGGAGGCGTCGAGCAGCAGCACACGGTAGCTCGGCAGGGGCCGGCCCGCCGGGATGCGTCGCCCCGTGGACAGATGTACGGGGAGAATCTCCTGGTACGTCACGTGGACCGTGGTCTCGGTGATGCCGTACATGTTCATCAGCCGGGTGCCGGTGGATCCGAAGCGGTCGAACCAGGGGACGAGGTGCTTGGGCTCCAGGGCCTCACCGCCGAATACCACCCAGCGCAGGGCGGGAAGCGGCTCGCCGGCGGTCAGTACCAACTCGCGGAACGCCGTGGGGGTCTGGCTGAGGATCGTGACGCCCTCGTCGCGCAGCAGGGTCCACATCGACTCGGGGTCGCGTGCCACGTCCTGCGGCACGATGACCGCACGGCCCCCGGTGAGCAGGGATCCCCACAGTTCCCAGACCGAGAAGTCGAACGCGTAGGAGTGGAAGACCGTCCATACGTCCTGCTCGTCGAATCGGTACAGCCCGGAGCTGTTCGCCAGCAGGTTGAGCACCGACCGGTGTTCCACGGCCACCCCCTTGGGGCGGCCGGTGGACCCGGACGTGTAGATCACATAGGCGAGATCCGTGCCGTTGACCGCTGTGCCCGGGGCATGGACCGGGTAGCCGGCGAGAGCCGGCCGGTCGTGCTCCAGATCGACCACCACGGCCTCGGCGACGGGGAGTCGGCCCTCGGCGACCCGGTGGGTGACCAGTATCTTCACGCCGGAGTCACGCATCATGTGATGCAGACGGTCCACCGGATAGGCCGGGTCCAGCGGCACATAGGCGGAGCCGGACTTGAGGATGCCGAGGAGGCCGACCACGAGCTGCGCGCCGCGCTCGGCGGAGAGTCCGACGAGCACGCCGGGGCCTGCGCCCAGGGTGATCAGATGACGCGCGAGCTGATTGGCCTGCTCGTCCAGTTCCCGGTACGTCAGGGTGGCGTCGCCGTGCAGGACGGCGATGGCATCGGGCGCTGCGGCGGCCCGCGCGGCGATCTGCTCGTGGAGAGTGCTGTTGGGGAAGGCGGCTCCGCCCGTCCGGTTCCACGTGTGGACGACCTTCTCGAACTCGTCGTCCGAAAGCAGGGGAAGCCTGGACACGGCACGTTCCGGATCCACGACGGCGACTTCCAGCAGGACCCGCAGGTGCTCGGCGAACCGGGCGATCGTCGCCTCGTCGAACAGCGCGGTGCTGTACTCGACAAGGGCTCGTACCCCGCCCTCGTGCTCCTCGAATTCCAGGGTGAGGTCGTACAGGGCCGTCCTGCGTTCCAGTTCCACGGCCGACGCGCGCAGGCCCGGCAGCTCCAGGCCGGAGCCGAGCAGATCCTGCATGACGACCATGACCTGGAACAGCGGGGTGCGGCTGGTGTCGCGCTCGTGCTGTACCGCCTCCACCACCTGCTCGAACGGCACCTCCTCATGGGCGAAGGCGTCCAGGACCGTCGTCCGGATCCGGCCGAGCAGATCGTTGAAGGACATGGCGGGGTCGATGTGCGACCGCAGTGCCACGGTGTTCACCAGGAAGCCGATCAGCCGTTCCAGCCCGGCATGGCCGCGGCCCGCGGTAGCCGTTCCCACGGTGATGTCCTGCTGCCCCGAGTACGTGGCGAAGACGGTCTTGACCGCCGCCGTCAGAGCCATGAACAGGGTCGCCTCCTGCCCACGGGCCACCTCCTTGACCTGCGCGACCAGGGATCCGGGCAGCTCGAAGCGGTACGCCGCCCCGTCGGTGGACCGCACCGGCGGACGCGGACGGTCCAGGGGCAGGTCCAGCGGAGCGGCATCCCGCAGCCGCTCCCGCCACCAATCGAGCTGTTCACCCAGCAGGCCTCCGTCTTCGAGGCGGCCGCGCTGCCAGGCGGCGAAGTCCGCGTACTGGACGGGAACCTCGGGAAGTGCCGCGGCAGTGCCGCGGACCCGGCCGGCGTACAGCGCGCCGAGCTCCTCCGTGACGATCCCGGTCGACCAGCCGTCCGTCACGATGTGGTGAGTGCCGAGGGCCAGGACGTGCTCCTCCTGGGCGCACTTCACGAGCAGCACCCGAAGCAGCGGCCCGCCCTTGAGGTCGTACGGCCGGCCGGCCTCCGCCCGGATCAGCTCCCGGAGCCTCTCCTCCTGCTCGGCGGCGGGCACCGCGGACAGGTCGGCGTCCTTCCAGTGCGGTTCCAGGAGCGGGTGGACGATCTGCACTCCCCGGCCGTCGACCATGTCGAAGGTCGTACGGAACGACTCGTGCCGTGCGACGAGATCGCCCACCGCACCGCGCAGAGCGGCGGGGTCGAGCCGGCCCGTCAGCCGGATCGCGGCCGACGAGTGGTACTCCGTGCTGTCCGCGTTGAAGTCCTGGAGGAACCACAGCCGCTGCTGCCCGAAGGACATCGGCAGTTCGCCCTCCCGCGACACCTTGGGAATCGCGAGTTCCGTCGTCTCGGGAACCAGGGCCCCGGCAAGCTCGGCGACGGTCGGTGCGTCGAAGAGCAGGCGCGGCGACACCTGGACGCCCAGCGCCTTGTGGGTGCGGGACACGACCAGGATGGACAGGATGGAGTTGCCGCCCAGTTCGAAGAAGTTGTCGTGGACGCCGACGCGCTCCACCCGCAGCGCTTCGGCCCAGATCGCGGCGAGGGTCTCCTCGGTCGGGTTGCGCGGCGGGACGTAGGAGGAGCTCACCTGCTCCTCCACGGCCTCGGGCCGCGGCAGTGCCTTCGTGTCGATCTTGCTGTTCGGTGACAGCGGCATCCGTTCCAGGGGGACGAACACCTCCGGCAGCATGTACTCCGGCAGGGACTTGGCCAGCGCGGATCGCAGCTCTCCGCTGGTCTGGGCGCGCTCGGCGGTGTAGTAGGCGACCAGTCGCCGCTCGCCGGGGGTGTCCTCGCGGGCGAGCACCGCGACCTGCCGCACCGTCGGCAGCCGGTCCAGTGCGGACTCGATCTCGCCGAGCTCGATCCGGAAGCCGCGGATCTTCACCTGGCGGTCCGTACGGCCGATGAAGTCGAGTCGGCCGTCCGCCCGGCGCCGCACCAGGTCACCCGTGCGGTACATCCGCTCCCCCGGAGGCCCGAAGGGACAGGCGACGAAGCGCTCCGCGGTCAGTCCGGGCCGACGGAGATATCCCTGGGCCAGGACGGGGCCGGCCGCGTACAGCTCGCCGGCCACACCCACGGGCACCGGCCGCAGCTCGGGGTCCAGGACGAACAGCGAGGCGTTGGCGATCGGGCCGCCGATCGGGACGGTCTCCTCCCCCGCGGCATCCGCCTCGTGGTCCGCGACGGTGATCTGGATGGTCGCCTCGGTCGGGCCGTACTTGTTCACCAGGGGCACGTCCCACGCCGACCGGACCTCGTCCGCCAGCGATTTCGGCAGCGGTTCACCGCCGACGAAGATCCGCCTGAGCGCATGTGGCCTGCGCTCCAACGGCACCGCACCCAGCAGGGACGGGACGAACTGCGCGAGGGTGATGCCGTGCCGGTCCATCACGTCCACCAGATGGGCCGGATCCCTCGACACGTCCGAGGAGACGATGTGGGCCGTCGCACCGGAGAGGACGGACAGCATCAGTTCCCACACGGACACGTCGAAGCTGATGGAGGTCCGCAGGAGGACCTTGTCGCCGGGGTCGACGGGGTAGGCCTGCTCAAGCCACGGCATCAGATTGGCGACGCCGGCGTGGGCGACCGCGACGCCCTTGGGCTGCCCGGTGGAGCCGGACGTGTAGATCACGTAGGCCAGGTCGTCACCGCTGAGCGTGACGTCGGGCTGCCAGGTCGGCCATTCGGCGATGCCGGACCAGTCGCCGTCCAGTTCCAGCTCCTGTGCCCCGGAGACCGGCAGCCGGTCCCGCAGGTCCCGCTGCGTGAGCAGCACGTGCGCCTCGGAGTGGCGCAGCATGTAGGCCAGTCGCTCCGCCGGATAGGCCGGATCGAGCGGCACGTACGCGGCGCCGGACTTCAGGATCCCCAGCGTTCCGATGATCATGTCGGGGCCGCGCTCGACCGCGAGACCCACGAGCCGGCCCGGCCCCGCCCCCAGCGAGACGAGGTGATGGGCGAGCTGGTTCGACCGCTCGTCCACCTCCCGGTACGTGAGGGACTGCCCTTCGAACTCGACGGCGACGGCGTCCGGGGACCGCTCCGCCCACTGGGCGAACCGCACGTGGGCGAAGTCCCCCGACCCCTGAACCACGCCCGCCGCGTTCCAACCGTGGAGCTCCTGGTCGATCTCGGCGTCCGTCAGCATCGCGATCCGGTCCACCACGGCCTGCGGATCCGCGACGATGCCCGCGATCAAAGCCTCGAAGTGGCCGGCCAAGCGGGCGATGGTGGCGTCGTCGAACAACTCCGGGTCGTAGGCGAGCGAGTAGTCGAGGACGTCGTCCGCGAAGGCCCGGAGGACCAGCGGGAAGTTGGTCACCTCCACACCTTCCAGGGCCCGCAGCCGCAGTTCCCCGGTGCCCTCCCTGCCCCTGTCCATCGGGAAGTTCTCGAACGTGAGCAGGGAGTCGAAGAGGTTGCGGCTCCCCTCGACAGCGCTCCAGCTGCGGATCTCCGACTGCGGGACGTACTCGTACTGCCGCGCCTCGGCCTGGGCGCGCTGCACCTCCCCCAGCCATGCCGAGACCGGGAGCGCGCCGTCGATCCTGACGCGTACGGGCTGGGTGTTGAGCATCATGCCCACCATGGAATCCACACCCGGCAGATCGGCCGGCCGGCCCGACACCGTCGCGCCGAAGACCACGTCGCGCTCGCCCGCGTACCGCGAGAGGAGCAGCGCCCAGGCGCCCTGCACCACCGAGTTCACCGTGACCCGGTGCTGCCGTGCGAAGGCGAACAGCTCCTGCGAGGCCTCCGGGGTCAGGTGCTTGACCAGGCGGGAGGAGGACCGTGCCCGGTGGGACGAGGAAGGCCGCCGGTCGTACGGCAGCCGCGTCGGCTCGGAGAACCCGTCCAGGAGCGACCGCCAGTACGTCTCGGCCTGCTCGAGATCCTGAGCCTCCAGCCATTCGACGTAGGCGCGGAACGGCCGCCGCGAGGGCAGTGCGGGAGACTCTCCCGCCGCCAGCGCCTCATGGGCCGTGAAGAGCGCGGCGAGCAGCTGAGAGGCGCTCCAGCCGTCCAGGAGCACGTGGTGAGAGGTGCGCACGACTCGGACGGCGCTGTCGGACGTACGGATCAGGGCCAGCCGCGCCAGCGGTGCCGTCGAGAGATCCAGGCCCTGTGCGCGGTCCTCGGCCAGGAAGCGCCGCAGCGACCGCTCCTGCTCCGCCTCCGCCATGTCCCGCCAGTCCAGGTGCCGTACGGGCAGCGGCGCTTCTCGGTGGATCACCACGAGCGGCCGGGGCACCTGGTCCCACAGGAGCGAGCCGCGCAGGATCTCCAGGTGGTCGTTCACCTCCTGCCAGGCGCGTGCCAGCAGGTCCGGGTCGCGCACGCCGTCGAAGTCGAACACCATCTGCTCGAAGTACGCGGGGTGCTCGGGGTTCGCCAGGGAGTGGAAGAGCATCCCGGCCTGGGCCGAGGTCATCGGATAGATGTCCTCGACCGTCTGCCCGGAGCCGACGATCCGGTCCACGTCCGCCTGGCCGAGTCCGGCGAGCGGGAAGTCGGAGGGGGTGGCCCCGCCGCTCCCGCTCTGCAGGCAGTGGCCGATCAGCTCGCCCAGCGCCGTGATGAACCCGGTGGCGACGCGCTCGATGGTGGCAGGGTCGAAGACCTCGTCGGAGAAGGTCCAGTGCACGCCCAGCCGGCCGTCGTCGACCAGGCCCACCACGTCCAGCAGATACGGGCGCGCCTGTGCGGGAGCGTGGTCGCGCCCCAGTCCCGGCAGGAGATCGCGCAGCAGGCCGTCGTCCCCGGTGGTTCCCTGCCACTGCCCCATGTAGTTGAAGCTGATGTCCGGCAGCCGGTCCGGGTGCAGCGCGTGGCCCGGGGTGCCGGGACCGGACAGGAAGCGCAGGGCGTCGTAGCTGAGTCCGCGGTGGGGTACGCCGCGCAGCTGTTCCTTGATCGACTTGATCGTCGCGCCCCAGTCGCCGTGCGTCGGCAGGGTGAGCGCGACGGGGAAGTGGGAGGTGAACCAGCCGACGGTGCGGGTCAGGTCGACGTCGTCGAACAGTTCCTCGCGGCCATGGCCCTCCAGCCCGACCACGATGCGGTCCTGACCGGTCCACTCCGCCAGGACACGGCCCAGCGCGCTCACGAGCAGATCGTTGATCTGCGTCCGGTAGACGTGCGGGACCCGGTGGAGGAGCGCCTCGGTGTCCTGCGCGCCCAGCCACACCTCCACCGTCCGCTCGTGCGCCGTGAGGTTCTCCCCGTCACGGTCCCTGGGCAGGGCCGGCGCGGTGTCCGGCCGCACGGCCGCCCAGTGCTCGATCACGTGGTCGAGACCGCCGGAGCGGACGAGGTCGGTCAGCCGTCGGGACCACTGCTGGAAGCTGGTGCTCCGCGGGCCCAGGTCGACGCTCCGGCCCGCCGCGATCTGCTCGTACGCGGTGGACAGGTCGGTGAGCACGATGCGCCATGAGACGCCGTCCATCACCAGGTGGTGCACCGCGAGGAACAGACGCGACGGCCGGTCTTCTCCCAGCCGCAGGAGAACCCCCTTCACCAGCGCGCCGGCCGCCAGGTCGTGCGAGCGCTGTGCGTTCAGGGCCGCGTCGTGCGCGGCGCGCTCCTGCCCGGCGGGGTCCATGGACGTCAGGTCGCGGATGTCGAGCAGCCCGGGAGGGACGAGGTCGCCGTACTCCTGGATCCACCCGTCGTCCTCCCGCCGGAAACGCATGCGCAGGGCATCGTGGTGGGAGACCACGGCCTGAAGCGCGCGGTCGAGCACGTCCCCGTCGGTGTCCGGGGCCAGCTCCAGCTGGATCGACATCGCGTAGTGATCCGGCTCTTCGGGGTGCGCGTCGAAGAACCACCTCTGGATCGGGGTGAGTGCGACGGCCCCCTCGGCCGGGCCCTCGGCGATCGCGGGCGAGGCGACGGCGACCTGCTCCGCGGCCGCGGCGAGCGCGGCGACGGTCTGGTGCAGGAAGAGCATCTTCGACGTCAGTCCGAGGCCCGACCGGCGTGCCTTGGAGACGACCTGGATGGAGAGAATCGAATCGCCACCGAAGTCGAAGAAGTTGTCGTGAACGCCGACCTGCTCGACCCCCAGGACCTCCTCCCAGATGTCGGCGAGGATCTGCTCGGTCCGGTCCCGGGGCGCCACGTACTCCGCATCGGGCCGGGCACCATCGGCCTCGGGGGTCGGCAACGCCCGCTTGTCGACCTTGCCGCTGGGTGTCATGGGGAGCGCGTCGAGTGTCATGAACAGCGCCGGCACCATGTAGTCGGGCAGCAGTCCCCGGAGATGGCTGCGCAGCTCCGCGACCGGCACCTCACGGCCGGTGACCAGGTAGGCGACGAGCCGCTGCCGGCCGGACGGGTCCTGCCGGGCGGCGACCACCGCGCTGCCGACTGCCGGGTGCGACAGCAGTGCCTTCTCGACCTCCCCGAGCTCGACCCGGAATCCACGGATCTTGACCTGGTCGTCGGCCCGGCCGAGGAACACCAGGTTGCCGTCGGCCAGGAGCCGGGCCCGGTCCCCCGTCCGGTAGAGACGGTCCGTACGGTCGAAGGGGCTGGTGAGGAAACGCTCGGCGGTCAGGTCGTCGCGCCGGTGATAGCCCCGGCTGACGCCCTCGCCACCGATGTAGATCTCCCCGGGAACGCCCACCGGGACGGGCCGCAGCGCGTCGTCGAGCACGTACACCCGGGTGCCCGGCAGAGGGCGTCCGACGGGGACGAACACCTCGTCCCGCAGCGAGTCGAGCGTGGGGGTGAAGACGGTCGAGTCCACCGTGGCCTCGGTGCCGCCGTAGGCGTTGACGATCGTGGTGTCGTCCCCGGCCAGGCGGAGCAGATCGCGGCAGTCCTCGACCCGCCATCCCTCGGAGCCCACCGATATCAGCCGCAGGGGCGGGAATTCCCCTCCGCGCTGCTCCACCTCGTGTACGACGGCGGTCATCAGGGACGGCACGATCTCGATGCCGGTCGCTCCGGTGCGTTCGATGAGGTCCAGCAGGGCCGACGGCTCCGTGGTCACCTCCCGGGACGCGATGATCAGCGTGCCGCCGAAGGGGAGGGAGCGGATGAGATCCGCGAAGAAGAGGTCCACGGAGAGGCTGGAGACCGACAGGAAGCGCAGCTTCAGCTCGGCGAGGCCGTACCGCTCGCCCCAGGCGTTGCAGATGTGCCGCACGTTGCGGTGCTCGACCGCCACGCCCTTGGGAGTGCCCAGCGAACCCGAGGTGTAGATGACATAGGCCAGATCCGATGGGGCAGGGGTGACCTCGGGAGCGGTGACGGGCTGCTGCGCCAGGAGGGCCCGGTCCGTGTCCAGCGCCACCGTCGCGACGCCGGCCTCCGGGAGGAGAGACCGGGTGTTCTCCTCCATGACGACCAGGTCGGCCCCGGAGTCCTGGAGCATGTAGGTGATGCGGTCGGCGGGAAAGCCCGGATCGAGCGGGACGTACGCCGCACCCGCCTTGAGGATGCCGAGCAGACCGACGGCCATGCCCACACCACGCTCCACGCACAGCCCGACGAGGGTGCCGGGTCCGGCACCCCGGGCCGCCAGGAGGTGGGCGAGCCGATTGGTCCGCTCGTCGAGTTCGCGGTAGGTCAGTGTCTCGTTCTCATGGACCACCGCTGCCGCGTCGGGCGTGCGCACGGCCTGCTCGGCAACGCGCTCGTGCAGCGACGCCGCCGGGCCGGGGGCGCTTCGCGTCGCGTTCCACTCCTCCACGACCTGCCTGTACTCGCTGTCGGCGAGCATCGGCAGCTCGGCCACCGACCGTGTGGGGTCTGCGACGGCCGCCGCCAGGAGGGTGGTGAGATGACCGCACAGGCGGGCGACGGTCGCGGCGTCGAAGAGGTCGGTGCTGTACTCGGCCATACCGAGCAGAGCGCCGTCGCGTTCGGCGAAGTCCAGGGTGATGTCCCACTGCGCCGTCTCCCGGTCGAGCGGGTACTCCGAGGTCTCGACACCGGGGAAGACGGCAGCGTTGGCCGGGGTGTTGTGCAGCACGATGCCCGCCTGCACCAGGGGGGTACGGCTGGGGTCCCGCTCCGGACGCAGTGCCTCGACGAGCCGGTCGAACGGCACGTCCGCGTGGGCGAACGCGTTGAGCGCGTTCTCCTTCACCCGCTCCAGGAGCGCGTCGAACGACATCGCGGCATCGACGTGCGACCTGAGGACCACCGTGTTGACGAAGAACCCGACGAGCTGTTCCAGCTCCTTCCGATCGCGCCCGGACGAAGAGGTGCCCAGCGCGATGTCCTCCTGGCCCGACCAACGGGCGAAGACCGCCTTGACCGCTGCCGTCAGCACCATGAAGAGCGAGGCGCCGTGGGTGCGCCCCAGCTCCTGGATTCCGGCATGGACGGCCTGGGGAATGTCGAAGAAGTGGGCGCCGCCGGCCGAGGTGCGGACCGCAGGGCGCGGCCGGTCGGTGGGCAGTTCCAGCGGCGCCAGCCCGTCCAGGCGCTCGCGCCACCACTCGACCTGTCCGTCCAGCAGCCCGTCGTGCTCGACCTGCTCCCGCTGCCAGGCAGCGAAGTCCGGGTAATGGAGGGGCATTTCGGGAAGACGGGCCGTACGCCCCTCCACCTGGGCGGCGTAGAGCTCCCCCCACTCGCGGGCCACGATCCCCATCGACCAGCCGTCGGACACCATGTGGTGCATTCCGAGGACGCACACATGGTCCGTGGCCGACAGCGTCACGAGAAGGACGCGGACCAGCGGCCCGTTCCGGAGGTCGTACGGACGGCCCATCTCGCTCCGGACCAGATCGCGGACCCGCGCCTCACGGTCCGGCTCGGGGGTGTCCGACACGTCCACGGCCGACCACTGCGGTGCCAGGTCCGGGCGCAGCACTTGAACGCCCCGACCTTCCACCATGTCGAACGTGGTGTGCAGCGCCTCGTGCCGCGCCACCAGCTGCCCGGCCGCCGACCGCAGCGCCTCGGTGTCCACGGCGCCCGAGAGCCTGAGGGGCAGCGCCATGTGGAAGTCGGTGCCGCCCGGCGCGAAATCCTCCATGAACCAGAGACGCTGCTGGCCGTAGGACATCGGCGGCGTCGCGTCGCGGGGACGCGCGGGGATCGGCTGATGGGTGGATGCGTCCTGTCGGCCCGCGAGACGCTGGGCGAGTGCCTCACGCAGCGGGGCGGGCAGCGCGGCGATCCGGCTCTCCGACTGAGAGGGCCTGTTCATGCGAACTCCTTGAGGACATGTCATGGGCGCTGCGCCGAGGCGCACCCGGGAACGCATACGGGAGGGCAGGGCCCCCGCCGGCCGGGGGTGGACCGGCGGGGGCTGCTTGGGGAGGGAGGAAGGGACGGAACCCGTCAGGGTGTGCCGGCGCCCGCTTCGAACTCGGCCAGAATCTGTTCCTCGATCTCACCGGCGGTCTCGGCGATGGTCGGGCGGTCGAAGAGCACCCTGGGCGAAAGGCTGGTCCCGAAGGCCGCGTTGATCCGCGAGGCCATGCGCACCGCGAGCAGCGAATCGCCCCCCGCCGCGAAGAAGTTGTCGCGGACGCCGATCCGGTCGGAGCTCAGCAGCTCCTGCCAGATCGCCACGAGGGCCTCCTCGGTGACGGACCCGGGCGCCTGATAGTCCGACCGGTTCTCCCACTGCTGCGGCTCCGGGGCGGGCAGCGCCCGCCGGTCGATCTTGCCGCTCGGGGTGACGGGCAGGGCGTCCCGGAGCAGGAAGACCGCCGGCACCATGAACTCCGGCAGTGTCAGCAGGAGATGACCGCGCAGCCGGTCGAGGTCGGCTTCTTCCCACCCCGGGGCCACCACATGCCCGACCAGGAACGTCCGGTCGCCTTCCGAGTGCGGCACGACAGCGGCGTCGGACACCTCGGCATGCGAGGTCAGTGCCGCCTCCACCTCTCCTGTCTCGATGCGGAAGCCTCGGATCTTGACCTGGCCGTCGGCCCGGCCGAGGCACATGAGGGTTCCGTCCGTCCGCCACCGTGCGAGGTCACCCGACCGGTACAGCCGCTCTCCGGGTCCGCCGAACGGGTTCGGCAGGAACGCCTCGCGGGTCAGCTCCGGTTGGTTGAGGTAGCCCCGTGCCAGGCCGGCGCCGGCGATGTACACCTCGCCGGTGACACCGACCGGTACCGGCGCACCGGTGCTGTCGAGCACCAGCACCCGGTAGCTGGGCAGCGGGCGTCCGATGGACATGGCACCGCCCGCCTTCACGTCCTGCTCGGTGATCACCTTGTGCGTCACGTAGACCGTGGCCTCGGTCGGCCCGTACATGTTCACCAGCTCGGCCTCTCCTGAACCGAAGTGGTCGAACCAGGTGGTCAGGTGCTTCGGTTCCAGGACCTCACCGCACAGGAACACCAGCCGCAGAACGGGCAGCGCCGGCTGGCCGGAGGCGGACGCCGTCTCCACCAGGGCCCGGAACATGGCGGGCGTCTGGCTGAGCACCGTGACCCCCGTCCGCCGGAGCAGGGCCCAGGTCGCTTCGGGGTCCCGCACCCAGTCGCGCGCCACTATCTCCAGGCGGCCACCAGATGTCAGGCATCCCCACACCTCGGAGACGGAGACGTCGAAGGCGTACGAATGGAACATCGTCCACACGTCGTCCTCACCGAACCCGTAGGCGTGGCGGACGTTCGCCAGCTGGTTCAGTACGCAGCGGTGCTCGGTGGCGATGCCCTTGGGGCGCCCGGTCGAACCCGAGGTGTAGATCATGTAGGCGAGATCGTCACCGGACACCTTCACGTCGGGCGCGGTCGTCGGCTGCTTCTCGATCGTGGACCGGTCCCGGTCCAGATCAACCACCGTCATCCCGTCGACGGGCAGCCCGTCCGGCTGCGGGCGGACGACCAGGATCCGGGCCCCCGAATCGCGCAGCATGTACGCGAGACGATCGGCCGGGTAGGCCGGGTCCAGTGGCACGTACGCCGCTCCGGACTTCATGATGCCGAGCAGCCCGACCACCATCTGCGCACCGCGCTCGATCGAGAGGCCGACCGGCCTGCCGGGGCCCGCGCCCAGCGCGATCAGGTGGTGGGCGAGGGCGTTGGCCTGCTCGTCCAACTCCCGGTACGTCAGTGATTCCCCACCGGAGCGGACCGCCGTGGCGTCCGGCGTCGCGGCGGCCTGCGCCGCCACCGCCTGGTGGACACAGCCCTCCGGCACCGGGACGCCCGGTGTCTCACTCCACTCGTGCAGCACCCGCTCGAACTCGCCGTACCGGAACATCGGAACCGACGCCAGGGCGCGGTCGCCGTCCTCGACGACTCCTTCCAGGAGTGCCGTGAAGTGGCCGGCCATCCGCTCGATCGTCGCCGAGTCGAACAGGGAGGGGTCGTAGACCAGCGAGCAGTGGAATCCGGCATCGGTGTAGGCGAACAGGTTGAGCGGGAAGCTCGTGATGTCCATGCCCTCGAGCCCCCGCAGCCGCAGGCCGTCCTCGCCCGAAGGCTGTTCGTCCCTGGGGTAGTTCTCGAAGACCACGAGGCTGGCGAAGAGATCGGTCCCGGGGCCGATCCCGGTGGCGCTCTGGATGCGGGACAGCGGCACGTACTCGTACACCCGGGACTCCACCTGGGACCGCTGCACCCGGACCAGCCATTCGGCGGCCGGAGCGGTCTCGTCGATGTCGATGCGCACCGGCAGCGTGTTGATGAGCAGGCCCGCGATCGTGTCGACGCCGGCCAGCTCGGTCGGCCGGCTGGAGACCGTCGCGCCGAAGACCACGTCGCGCTCACCGGAGTAGCGGGAGAGCAACAGCGCCCATACGCCCTGCACCACCGCGTTGACCGTCAACCGGTGGCGCCGCGCGAAGGCGAACAGCCGCTCCGAGGCCTCCGGGGAGAGCGCCGCCGAGAGGCGCTCGGTCGACAGGGACTCGTGCCCTGCCTGCGGGTGCCGGTCGTAGGGCAGCGGCGTGGGACTGTCGACGCCGTCCAACAGGTCGCCCCAGTACGCCTCCGCCCGGGGCACGTCCTGCCGCTCCAGCCACTCGACGTAGCTCCGGAACGGTGTACGGGCGGGCAGCGCGGGTGTTTCACCCGAGCGCAGCGACCGGTAGGCGGTGTGGACCTCGGTCAGCACGCTGAAGGCGCTCCAGCCGTCCAGCAGGAGGTGGTGGAAGCCGGCGATCACCCGCACGGAGGTGTCGGAGACTCGGATCAGCGCGATCCGCACGAGCGGAGCGGTGGCCAGATCCAGGCCGCGAGCACGGGCTTCGGCCAGGTGCAGCCGCAGTGCCTCGTCCTGCTCCGCCGCGTCGAGGCCGCGCCAGTCGAGCCGCTCGATGGGCAGGGCCGTCCTGCGGTACACGACCATCAGAGGCCGGGCGACGTCCTCCCAGGCGACGGAGGCGCGCAGGATCTCCAGACGGTCGGCCACGAGCTGCCAGGCGCGGGCCAGCAGGTCCAGGTCCGACACCCCGTCCAGGACGTAGGTCATCTGCTCGAAGTACGTCGGGGCCGAGGGGTCCGCCAGGGAGTGGAACACCATGCCGGCCTGCATGGGTGTCAGCGGATAGATGTCCTCGACATCGCGTCCGTCCCCTGCGATCCGGTCGACACCGCTCTGGTCGAGCCCCGCAAGCGGGAAGTCGGAGGGGGTGGCGCCGCCGCTGTCCGGCAGCAGACAGTGGCCGATCAGTTCCCGCAGTGCGGTCAGGAAGTCGTCCGCGAGGTGTTCGACGGTCGAGGGCGTGTGGTTTCCAGGGGAGTAGATCCAGTCGACCTTCAGCGTGCCGTCCGTGACGGCGGCCACGATGTCGATCAGATGCGGACGGGGCAGCCCTGGTGCCTGCTCCCGGCCGAGGCCCGGCTGCCTCCCGTGGATCAGCCCGTCCGTGTCGGCGGAACTGTCCCACTGGCCGAGGTAGTTGAAACTGATCTGTGGGGAGGGCCTGTCCGAGAGGGTGCGGCCCGGCCCGTCCTCGGCGGACAGGTGGCGCAGCGCCCCGTAGCCGATGCCTCGGTTCGGTATGGCCCGGACGAGTTCCTTGACCGTCTTGAGGGCGGTGCCCCAGTCCTGCTCCGGGACGTCCAGCGAGACCGGGAAGGCGGTGGTGAACCAGCCCACGGTGCGTGCCAGGTCGATGTCCTCGAAGAGGTCCTCGCGGCCGTGACCCTCCAGAGCGATGGTGACCGGGGACGAAGCCCACCGGTTCAGGACCCTGGCGAGCGCGGTGAGCAGCACGTCGTTGATCTGGGTGCGGTAGACCGGCGGCAGTTGCTGCAGCAGCGCCTTGGTCTCGGCACGGTCGAGGGAGACGGAGGCGACCGCGGCGGAGCCGAAGGTGTTGGTCGCCCGGCCGTCACGCGGCAGCGCCGTACCCACGTCGACGCCTTCCCAGTAGGGCACCTCGTGATCGAAGCCACCGGAAAGGGTGTGGTCCGACAAGCGCCGCGCCCAGTCCTGGTAGCTGCTGGTGCGTGCCCCGAGACCGGCGTCCTCGCCGCGGGCGATCCGGGCGTACGCCGTCGCCAGGTCGTCGAGCACCACACGCCATGAGACCCCGTCCATGACGAGGTGGTGCGCGGTCAGGAACAGACGCGGCTTCCGCCCTTCCCCGAGTCGGGCGTGGACACCCGCGAGGAGCAGGCCGGACGTGAGGTCGAGCGAGCTCTGGGCCGCCAGCGCAGCCTGGTCGAGGGCTTCCCCCTGGGCGTCCTCGGGGAGATCGGCGAGATCGGCTTCCGCCAGGGTCACGGTCGACTCGGATGCGTCCGCGTACTCCTGGATCCACCCCTCGCTCCCGGAGCGGAACCGCATGCGCAGTGCGTCGTGGTGCGCCACCACCGCCTGCAGCGCACGCTCCAGCACCGCGGTGTCCGTGTCCGGTGCCAGTTCGACCTGGATCGACATGGCGTAGTGGTGCGGCCCCTCGGGATGCTGAGCGAAGAACATCCGCTGGATGGGGGTGAGTTCTGCTGTGCCTGTCGGGGCCGCCCCGGAGCCGCGCCCACCGTCGTCGGCGAGGACGCCGACCGCCGGGGCGAGAGCGGCGATGGTCTGGTGGACGAAGAGCAGCTTCGAGGCGAGTTCGAGACCTGCTTGGCGTGCGCGCGACACGACCTGGAGGGACAGGATCGAGTCACCGCCCAGGTCGAAGAAGTTGTCCTGGACACCGACGCGTTCCAGGCCGAGGACATCGGCCCACACGGAGGCCAGCGTCTCCTCCGTGCCGTTGCGCGGGGCGACGTACTCCACGGCAGACCGGTCGGCATGGATCTCGGGATCCGGAAGGGCCCGGAGGTCGACCTTGTCCTGAGACGTCAGCGGCAGCTTGTCCATGACGACGAAGATCGAGGGCACCATGTGGTCCGGCAGCAGGCCGGCGAGATGGGTACGGAGTTCCTGGGTGGTCACCCTGCGGGAGCTCGCCACGTAGGCGACCAGTCGGCGGTGTCCGGAGGCGGCCTGGTGCGGGATCACGACGGTGTTCACCACGGTCGGATGCTGCTTCAGGGCGCTCTCCACTTCGCCCACCTCGATCCGGAAGCCCCGGATCTTGACCTGGCCGTCGGCCCGGCCCAGGAACTCCAGCGTGCCGTCGGCCCGCCAGCGGGCCAGATCGCCCGAGCGGTACATGCGCTGGCCCGGCTCGCCGAACGGATCGGCCACGAAGGAGCCGGCTGTCAGGCCCGGCCGCCACAGGTAGCCGCGGGCCAGGCCGGGGCCGGCGATGTGCAGCTCGCCCGGTACGCCGATCGGCGCGGGCGCCAGATGGTCGGTGAGTACGTACACCCGGGTGTTGCCGATCGGCTTGCCCAGGGGGACCGCGCCGTGCCGGTCCACCGCCGGGTCGATCACGTGCGCCGTCGTGACGGACGTCGCCTCGGTCGGACCGTAGGCATTGCTCAGACGCACGTGCGGATGGGCGTCGAGCAGACGGATGGAGTGCTCGGGAGACATCTTGTCGCCGCCGACCGCCACCAGCCGCAGCCGGCCGAGCGCCTCCATGTCGTCCTCGACGACCTGGTGGAACAGACCGGTGGTGAGACCGGCCACGGTGACCCCCTCCCGTTCGAAGAAGACACCGAGCTCGGCACCGGTGGGCGGCGCCGGCGGATGGATGGCCAGAGTTGCGCCCTTCAGCAGCGTTCCCCAGACCTCGACGGTGTTGGCGTCGAAGGAGACGGAGGCGAACTGCGGGACGACATCGGTGTGCCGGACGTCCATGAGTCCGGAGTTGTGGACCAGACGTGTCACCGCCCGGTGCGAGGTCATCACGCCCTTGGGGGCGCCCGTGGACCCCGAGGTGTAGATGACGTACGCGAGGTGGTCGGCGGAGAGGGCGATCCCGGGGGGGTGTCGCCGGCCTGGCCGCGACGGACGCCGCGTCTCCGTCCACGTCCACGATGCGCAGACCGGCGCCGGTGGTCGCGATCCGGTCGCGCAGGTGCCCCTGCGTGATCAGCAGTCGCAGGCCGGCGTCCTCCCGCATGTACGAGAGGCGGTCGGCGGGGTAGGCCGGGTCGAGTGGCACGTAGGCGGCTCCGGCCTTGAGCACCGCGAGCATCGCCACGATGATCTGCGTGCCGCGCTCCATGCACAGGCCGACGAGCCGATCCGGGCCGGCGCCCGCAGCAACGAGCTCGTGGGCGAGCCGGTTGGCGCGTTCGTCCAGTTCCCTGTAGGTCAGCCGCTCGCCGAGATAGGAGAGGGCGCAGGCGTCCGGGTACCGGGCCGCCTGCTCGGCGAACAACTCCGGCAGCGTCAGTCCGGGCAGCGGCCTGGCCGTGTCGTTCCAGGCGTGAACGACCTGGTGCAGCTCGCGGTCGGTGAGCATCGGGAGCGCCGCGACCGCCCGGTCGGGCTCCTGCGCCGCCGCACCGAGCAGCGCCGTCAGATGCTGTGAGAGCCGCTCCACCGTCGCTTCGTCGAAGAGCGCCGAGCTGTACACGATCCGGCCCACCACGGCGTCACCGCGCTCGATGAACTCGAAGGACAGGTCGAACGGTGCGCCCACCTGTTCCACCTCGTAGGCACGCACGTCGACATGGGGCAGCCGAAGGTCTCCGGCGGGGGCGTTCTGCAGGACGACCATGGTCTGGAACAGAGGCGTGCGGCTGATGTCCCGCTCCGGCTGCACCACCTCGACCAGCCGCTCGAACGGCATGTCCTCGTGGGTGAACGCCTCCAGTACCGTCTCCCTGACCTGGTCCAGGATCTGGCCGAAGGACGCGCTCCGGTCGATCCGGGAACGCAGGACGACCGTATTGACGAGGAATCCGACGAGCTGCTCGAGATCGCGATGGGTACGCCCCGAGGAGGCGGTGCCGACGGTGATGTCCTCCTGCCCGGAGTACCGGGCGAGAACGGTCTTGACCGCGGCGGTGAGCGCCATGAACAGCGTCGCTCCTCGGTCGCCGGCCAGCTCCCTCACCGGCCCGGCGATGCTCGCCGGGATGTCGAACCGGACCTCGGCTCCGTGGGACGAGCGCACGGGCGGGCGGGGGCGGTCGGTGGGCAGCTCCAGCGGGGACAGACCGCTCAGCTTCTCCCGCCACCACTCCGCCTGTCTGTTGACGATGGCGTTGTCGGCGAGCCGCGTGCGCTGCCATACGGCGAAGTCGGCGTACTGGATACGGGGGTCGGGCAGTTCGGCCGGCCGTCCTTCCACCCGGGCCGCGTAGAGCTCGCCGAGTTCCCGAGTGATCACCCCGGTCGACCAGCCGTCGGTCACGATGTGGTGGACGCCCAGCACGCAGACGTGGTGGTCGGCGGACATCTTCACGAGCAGGACACGGACGAGCGGGCCGCGCTGGAGGTCGTAGGGCCGTGCGACCTCCGTCCGTACCAGCTCGCGCAGCCGGTCCTCACGGAGATCCCCGGGGACGGAGGACAGGTCGACGCTGTTCCACTGCGGTTCGAGGGCCGGGTGGATGACCTGGACACCCTGGCCGCCGACCACACCGAAAGTGGTGCGCAGCGACTCGTGACGCTCCGTCAGATCGGTGAGGGCACCCCGCAGAGCAGCGGTTTCCAGAGCGCCGGAGAGCCGCAGCGCCACGGAGGTGTGGTACTCGGCGCTGCCGGGATCGAACTCCTCGAGGAACCACAGACGCTGCTGGCCGTGAGACATCGGCAGCGCCGCGTCCCGGGCGGCCGACGGGATCGGGGCGTCTCCGCCCTGCTCGTTGGACGGCATCGAGGCGGCGAGCGCGGCCACGGTCGGGGTGTCGAAGAGGACACGGAGCGAGAACCTGACGCCCAGGACCGCCTGGAGACGGGAGACGGCACGGGCGGAGAGGATCGAGTTGCCGCCCATGGCGAAGAAGTCGTCGTGCACGCCCACCCGCTCGACGTCGAGTACCTCGGACCAGACGGCCGCGATGGTCTCCTCGACGGCGTCACGCGGGGCGACGTAGCCGTGCCCCTCCTCCTGGACCGTTCCCGGCACGGGAAGCGCCTGCCGGTCGACCTTGCCGTTCGGGGTCTGCGGCAGGGCGGAGAGGACCACCACGGCCGAGGGGACCATGTACTCGGGTAGCTGGTCACCGAGTTCTGCGCGCAGCTCCTCCGGCGACGGGCGGACCGCGCCCGAAGGAGTCACGTACGCCACCAGGTTGGTGTTGTGGGTCACCGCCACCGCCTGGGCCACATCGGGGAGGCGCGTCAACGCCTCCTCGATCTCGCCGAGTTCGACCCTGAAACCCCGGAGCTTCACCTGGTCGTCGGCGCGGCCCAGGTACTCCAGTGAGCCGTCGGGCAGGCGGCGGACGATGTCGCCTGTGCGGTACATGCGGCTGCCCGGACCGCCGAACGGGTTGGCGGTGAACCGCTCGGAGGTCAGTCCCGCGCGGCCGTGGTACCCACGGGCCAGTCCGGCGCCGGCGATGTAGAGCTCACCGCGTACGCCGACCGGTACCGGGCGCAGCATGTCGTCGAGCACGTGTACCTGCGTGTTGGTGATGGGACCGCCGATCGGCGGCACCGTGGCGCCGCTCAGCGGGGAGCTCATCGTCGCGCACACGGTGGTCTCGGTGGGCCCGTACGCGTTGACCATCCGCCGCCCGGCGGACCAGCGTGCGACCAGGTCCCCGGTGCTCGCCTCGCCGGCGACCACCAGGGTCGCCCCGGCGGGCAGTCCGCGTCCCTCGGGCAGCACGGAGACCGTCGTCGGGGTGAGCGTGGCGTGGGTGACCCCGTGCTCGGCGGCGTATGCCGCCAGCGGCTCACCGGGCTGGAGAGTGGTCTCGGAGCCCATGATGAGCGTGGCGCCCGTGAGGATGCCCATGCAGATCTCCCAGAACGCCGCGTCGAAGCTGACGGAGGCGAACTGGAGGACGCGGCTGTCGGGCGTGACGTCGAAGTGCTCGGTCTGCGCGGCCACCAGGCTGCTGATGCCCGCGTGCGAGACGAGCACGCCCTTGGGGGTACCGGTGGATCCCGACGTGTAGATGACGTAGGCCAGGTCGTCGGGGACGGGCCCGTCGTCCGGCGCGGTATCGGGCCCGGCCTCGGGCGAGGCCGGGTTCCGCTCCAGGTGCACCACGACCGCGTCGGTCGGGGGCAGCAGACCCTCCAGGCTCTCCTGCGTCACGACGAGCTGGGCGCCGGAGTCCGCGAGCATGTACGCCAGCCGGTCCGCCGGGTAGTTGGGGTCCAGCGGGACGTAGGCGGCCCCGGCCTTCATGATGCCGAGCATCCCCACGATCACGGAGGCGCCTCGCTCCACGCAGAGGCCCACCAGCACGTCCTGGCCGGCTCCCTTCCCGCGCAGCCGGTGCGCGAGGCGGCTGGAGCGCCGGTCCAGTTCTCCGTAGGTGAGCGGGCCGTGCTCGTCGACGACCGCGACGGCGTCCGGGCGGGCTTCGGCCTGCGCACGGAAGAGTTCGGGGAAGCTGCTCCTGGGCACGGTCCGGCCGGTGGCGTTCCACTCCCGCACGGCCTGGTAGAACTCGCTCTCGCCCAGGACGGGCAGTGCGCCGACCGGCTGGGTCGGGTCTTCCAGGCCACCGGCCAGCAGAACGGCGTAGTGACGGGCGAGGCGGGCGATGGTGCTCGCGTCGAAGAGCGCCGTGGAGTAGTGGACGACCGCGGTGACGTGGTCCGCCTCGACCTGGAACTCGAGCGCGAGGTCCAGGGGGTCGAACGGCACCGCGTCGGCGACGTCCGCGTCGCGCACCACGATCATCGCCTGCACGAACGGGGTCATGCTCGTGTCCTGCTCCGGGGCGAGGGCCTCGACGAGCTGGGCGAGCGACACCCCGTCGTGGCGGAGTGCCTCGTCCGTACGCTCCTTCACCTGTCCGACCAGGGACGTGAAGGACGCCCCGGCGTGGACGTCACCGCGCAGGACGACGGTGTGTCCGGTACGCGGGGAGAGGGTGCCGACAGCGATGTCGTCCTGGCCGGAGTAGCGGGTGAACAGGGCGAGCGCGGCGGCGGTGAGGACGCTGAGCAGGCCGGCGCCGTGCGGGTCGGCGAGATGGCGGGCCGTCTCGGCGAGACCCCGCGGCAGGGCGAACGTATGGGTGGCGGTCTGCGACGAGCGTACGACGGGGCGGCGGCGGTCGGTCGGCAGGTCCAGAGGGCTGATGCCGGTGAGCCACTCTCGCCAGAACTCCACATGCTGGGACAGCGGTCGGTCAGCCGATGCTGCGGCGCGAGTCAAGCTGTGCCTCCAAGATGGGCTGATGTGCCGCGACAGGCCCGCTGTCGGGCTGCCGGGAAGAGAGGTGGACGGGGAAGAAGGGCCGGGAGTCAGCCGCCGGTGGACACGCGCTTCGCGGTGCGCCCCGTCAGCTGCAGGAGACCGATGCCGTCGTTGTCGTGGTCGGGAAGGAAGCGCCCCGGATAGGGCGGTGCGGCGGTGTCGACGCGCCGTGCGGTGAACACCAGGTCGTCGTGGAGGATGAGGTCGGCCACCAGTCCCGTACGGTCGCTGAGGCGCAGACCGTCACCGTGCGGACGGACGGAGAAGACGGTGTCCCCGTTCGCGTAGTCGCCCACCAGCAGGGTGAGAAGGCTCCGGTCGGTTGCCGCCGACGGCGCCGCGGGGGCCGGCAGCCGGTACTCACCGACGTCGAGGCCGAGCGAGCGGAGCTCCGCGACGACGTCGAACCACAGGCTGGTGCCGCTGGTGGCGTTGGTGGTGAGCGCAACGGCCTCCCCGGTCCCGGGGTTGAACCGGATGTGGCAGGCGGCGCCGTCCACCGTGCCGTCGTGGCCGAGCCAGTCACTGCTGGGAGGGCCGTACCGGGCCAAGCCGTGGGCCCAGCCGTCGGCCATGCCGAAGGGGTCGGCGACCGGACAGGGATCCTGCATCGCCGAGCGGTGTTCCTCGGCCAGGAGACGGTTGGCTGCGGGGTGCGTTCCCGTGTGCAGACGGCAGAAGGCGATCAAGTCCTCGGCGCTTCCGCCGAGCCCTCCCGCCGGTGCCCAGGTGGGAGGCAGCGCCGGCTCCACCGGTTGGGGCAGGCCACGCCCGGGCCGTACGGCATGCCCCTGGGCCAGGGACCGGTCACCGGAACGGGGACCGTGGAGGAAGTGCGGGCTGATGTCCAGTGGCCGCAGGAGGAAGCTCTGCAGCGCTTCCCGCCACGTCCCGCCCGTGGCCTCCTCGACGAGCCGGCCCAGTACGGAGTATCCGGCGTTGGAGTAGGAGAACTGGGTTCCGGGGGTGTGCAGCAGGGGCAGGGACGACAGGCTCGCCGTGTACCGGAGCAGCGACGGGGAGGCGGAGTCGTCGGTGTGGTGCTCGCCGATCAGGCCACCCGTGTGCGTCAGCAGGTGTCGGGCGGTGAGGGGGGTCGCCGCCCCGTTCCCCGGCCCTCGCCACTCGGGCAGGACCTCTCCGAGCGCCTCGTCGAGGTCCACCTCACCGTCCGAGGCGAGCTGAGCCACCAGAGTCGCGGTGAACGCCTTGGTCACCGAACCGAACGGGAACGCGGTCTGTGTGTCCACCGGTTCGGGTCGTCCGTGACACCGGACCCCGATGGCCACGGATATGTCGTCCGTGGAACTCACATACGCGAGCTGCGCACCGGGAACGGCGTTTTTCTCCGCCAATTCTCGCAGCCGATCCGTAATCTGCTGCGCGTCCATTTCCAACCCATCCGTCGACCGGTTCCGCCGTGCGGCACACATGAGACGAACAGTGCGGCCGGCCTTGCCCGTACGGCTTCCTGCACCATCGGGGTGCGGGCAGCCGTACCCCTTCATCGTTGATGGAGGGGCCGGTCAGAGGCAAGATGTTTCCCTGGCAGGAAAGATGCCAGGTCAGAAGTATTACGTGCCGGATCCCGTGGGTGTCGGGGCATCTTCGCCGTGGGGCGGCTCGGGCTCGTGCCGCCCCGCCTCCGGCATCCGGCCAGTGAGCCTCAAATGGGCCAGCACGGCCAGTACCCTGCGGTGACCCGCGCTGGACTGAGGGACTCCGAGCTTCGCCAACATCGAGGTCACGTGCTTCTCGACGGCCCGGTCCGAGATGCCGAGCCGGCATCCGATGCTGTTGTTCGTCATGCCTGCCGCTATGAGCTCAATGATTTCACGCTCCCTCTCGGTCAGTTTGTACGTGCCGTTGATGCCGTAAGGGCCGTTTATCAGCGACTCACTCAGCTCGGTATCCAGAAACACCTGGCCCCGGGAAACCCTGTCCAGTGCCACGAGAACGTCGCCGATGCCCTCGACCCGCTGCTTCAGTAGGTAGCCGACGCCTCGGGGAGCGTTCCGGACAAGTTCCTTCACCTGCTCGATGTCGGCATACTCGGTGAGCGCCAGAACCGCTGTTTCCGGACAGGACGCCTGAATGGCCCGGGCCACACGGATTCCTTCATCGGTGTACGCGGGATGCGTTTTGACGTCGATGACGGCCACCTGCGGTTCCAGTTTCCGTACCGCCTCCATGACGTTCGACACGCTGGCCAACGAGGCCACGACCTCGACTCCCGCGTCCTCCAGGAGCCGGGCCAGTCCCATCCGCAGCAGCGCGGATCCATCGGCGATCAGGACGCGCATGCGGTTCCCTGCTCCCTGCCGAGGAATCGCTGTACGGAGAGCAACCCGGCGGCCGATGCGACCGCCAGACAGGCGCCGGTCAGCCCCAGGAGCACTCCCCACGGCACACCGAGCACGGTCGTGCCGTAGGCGGCGTCCAGCGCCGACCGGTAGGCGAGGAGCGAGACCGCGGCCAGAACGGCTGCCACCGCGACGGCGACCACGGTCGTGGCGACGGCCTCCCAGAGCGCCGTCATCCGTACCTGGCGGCGGCTGGCGCCCAGCAGGCGCATCGACGCGATCTCGGAACCGCGCCGGCTGTAGGCCATCAGCCGGCCGCACCCGACGGCGATGAGCGCGTACGTCGCGGCCGGCACGGCGAGCACCATGAGCAGCACCAAGGTGGCCCGGTCCTGGCCGCTGGACGACTCGGCGAACCACTGAGGGGTCGTGGTGACGCGCACGTGGCCGGGGCCGAGGAGAGCGGTCAGTTCCCGCGCCACGTCACCGGGCGCGTCCTTCCCCGGATCGGCCAGCAGTACGGTGGCCCGCTGGGGCAGCGGAGCGCCGGGCGCGCCGGCGGGCACGAGCACGTGCGGCACGGCCGATCCGCCTTCGAGGACCGCGCTCACCCGTGCGGTGACGGGCTTGCTGTGCGGGAGACCGTACGTCAGCCGGGTCCCCACGTGATACCCGTACCAGTCGGAGAACTCCTTGGAGATCGCGACCGTGTCCGCGGCGAGGGCCGTCGTCGCCCCCTCTCTCACATCGATCCGGTGCGTCCGGGCCAGCGCCGGCAGGTCGACCGCGGCGCCCTTGTCCTGCCGTGCGGTGGTCTCGTCCGCCACGGCCAGCTCGACGGAGGCCGGGGCCGAGACCTCGGCCACCCGCGGATCACCGCGCAGCGCGGCCAGCACGCCGTCGTCGAGCCCTCCGCCCGAGACCGGCTCGACGAGCAGCTGCCCCAGGGTCCGCTGCCGGTCATCGGCCCCGGCCGTGGCGGACGTGGCGGCGAGAACCGAGCTGAAGACGGCAATGACCGTGAGCACGACGAGAACCGGCACCGTGAGCGCACCCGTCCTGAGCCGCGCGGTCCGGGTGGCCTCCACGGCAAGCCGGACGGGCACCGAGCGGGTACCCCGCAGCGGCACGGCGGCCAGCCGTACGACGGCGGGCAGAAGAAGCGGCGCGAGCGATGATGCCGCCAGGGTCAGGGCAAGCGTGCCGCACAGCGTCAACGGCATGGCGGCCTCCAGGCCGGCCCCAGGAGTCAGCGCGAGCGCGGTGCAGCCCGCGGCCAGCGCCACCGCACCCGTCACCGACCGGCCGGCCGTCATCACTCGTGTGTCGAGCCGGGCCTCCCTCAGCGCCTCCGCGGGCCGTACGCGCGCCGCGCGCCGGGACGAGGCGCGCGAACCCAGTACGGCCAGGACGAATCCGCTGCTCGCGGCCACGATCAGCGGACCGACGACGGGACCGGTCCGCAGCTCGGCGGGGGACAGACCGGTGGCGTTGAGGGCGCTCACGGCCCACGGTGCCGCGACCGACGCCAGCAGGCACCCCATCAGCGCGGCGGGCGCTGCCACCGCCACGCACTCCCAGGTCACCATGCGGCGCAGCTGGCGCCCGCTCATGCCGGCCAGCCGCAGCATCCCGAGTTCCTGGCGGCGGAGCGCGGTGCTGAGCGCGCAGGTCCCCGCGACGACGAAGCAGGTGAGAAAGGCGGCGACCACCCCCGTGAGGATCAGCACGGTCTGCACGCCTCCCATGTCCAGGCCTCCCGGGGCGAACACATGGGTGGTGCCCTGGCCGTCTTCGACGGTGATCGGGGGCGGGCTCTGGTCCGGGGGCCGCTCCACGTTCCACGTGGCCGTCAGCGCGATCACCGACAGGCCGATCAGCGTCACTCCGAGCATCAGCGAGACAAAGGTGCCGGCGAAGAGCAGCGCCCGGTGACGCACGGAACTGAGCGACAGACGCCACATCGGATCTCCAGAAGGCGGGGCAGGGTCGGGAGTTCCACCCCACCACCCGGGCGCGCCCCGCGCAGTGAGCCTGAAAGGAGTCATGGGAGGTGGGTTTTCCCTACCGACAGCGTGCGGAGCGCCGACTAGAGTGCTGAAGATCGAACGTGCTCGGCCGTACGAGGAGGGAATCCGGATGACAGGGGAGCCGCGGGAGGACGGTGAAGTGCCCCACACCGAGCCCTCCTTACCGGACGAACGGCCTGTCGCCGTCTGGGAGGCCGTGCGCCGACGTCCGCTGCGGTTCCTGCTCTCCGGCTGGCCTCTTCGCAGCTGGGGATTCCTGCTCAGCGGCGCACTGTTCGGCCTGGGCATTCTGGTCGCCCTGATCGTCCTGGTCTCCGTCGGTATGCTGCTCAGCGTCATCGGCGTGGGCCTTCTGCTCCTGACCGGGGCCGTTCTCCTGGGGCTGCCCGTCGCACGGGCGGAGCGCCGGCGTCTGCACATGGTCGATCCGGTGCGGCTGACCGACCCGCACGGTTCGCTGTCGGGAGTGAGTACCAGGACCTGGCTGCGCGCCCGGCTGACGGAGCGGGCCACCTGGCGGGAGCTCGCCTACACCGCACTCCTCGCGATCGTCTTCTCCGGGGCCGGTCTGGGCGTCGCCGTGCTCCTGGCGTCGTCCGTGATCCTGCTGGTCTCTCCGCTCATCGTCTGGCTGAACGCCCCGGGCACCGTCAACCTCATCCCCGGGCAGGCCATCCCGCATCCCCTGGCCGCGCTTCCGTACTGCGTCGCGGGCATCGCGGGCTTCGCGCTGTCGGCCTACGCGGCGGCGCTGGTGACCGGTGCCCAGGTGAGAACCGCCCGGCTGCTGCTGTCCCCGCGTGACGAGCAGTACAAGGAGCGCGTCATCGAGCTCACCCGCTCACGGGTTCGGTTGGCCGACGCCTTCGAGGCCGAGCGCCGCCGGATCGAGCGCGATCTGCACGACGGGGCCCAGCAGCAGCTGGTGGCGCTCACGATGACCCTGGGGCTGGCCGAGATGGAGCTCGACGGCGACAACACCGCGGCCGCGCAGCTCATGGCGCGCGGCCGGGGAGAGGCCCGGCAGGCCCTCGACCAGCTGCGCGCGCTGGTACGGGGAATCCACCCGCAGGTGCTGACCGACCACGGACTGGCGGCAGCGGTGTCCGAAGTCGCCCTGCGCAGCCCGATCCCCGTGACCGTCGACATCGACATCGAGGACCGGCTACCGGGACTGGTGGAGACCACGGCGTACTTCACCATCACCGAAGCCCTGACCAACGCGGCCAAGCACAGCGCCGCCACCAAGATCGCCGTCGTCGGCCGGCGCGAGGGCGGGCGGCTGATCCTGCTGGTCACCGACGACGGCCAAGGAGGAGCCGACCCCCGGCGGGGAACCGGCCTATCCGGTCTGGCCGACCGGGTGGCGATCCTCAAGGGGAGACTCGTCGTCTCCAGTCCCCTGGGCGGACCGACACAGGTCCGGATGGAGGTTCCGTGCTCCGGGTAGTCCTCGCCGACGACGCCGTCCTGCTCCGTGCGGGACTCGTCGAACTGCTTTCCCGTAGCGGCCACGAGGTGCTGGCCGCCGTCGGCGATCCGGAGGCGCTGGTGCGCGCCGTGGACGACGACCGTCCGGACGTCGTGATCACCGATGTACGGATGCCGCCCGGTTTCCGGGACGAAGGGCTCAAGGCCGCGCTGGAACTGCGCACCCGCCATCCGGGACTGCCGGTCCTGGTCCTGTCCCAGTACGTGGCCACCGCCTACGCGACCCAACTGCTGAGCGGCAGCGGGCAGAGCGGCGCCGGCACGGTCGGGCTCGGCTATCTCCTCAAGGACCGGGTCGGGGACGTCTCGGAGTTCCTCGACGCCGTCCGGCGGGTCGCCGGCGGCGGCACGGTGATCGACCCCGAAGTGGTGCGCACGCTCCTCGTGCAGCAGACGGCGGGCCGACCGCTGGACAAGCTCACGCCCCGGGAACGAGAGGTGCTCGCCCTCATGGCCGAGGGCCTCAACAACCAGTCGATGGCCCAGCGGCTGACGGTCACCGAAGCCGCCGTCGTGAAGCATGCCAGCAACATCTTCATGAAGCTGGACCTCGATCCCGTCGAGGGCAATCGACGGGTGCTGGCCGTGCTCGCCTACCTGCGAGGCGAATCCGCGTAGCACACCCCCACACACCTCTGGCCTGCGGTCTTTCCCTCCAGGGAAATTTCTTGTCTCCGAATGGCCATTCGATCAACGATGAGGGAGTCCGGCTCCCCTCAAGCTTCCCGTTGATCCGGAGACTTCTTCATGACCCAGTTGAACGAGGCACCGGCCGGGGCTCCCTCCGCGACCGTGACACCGTGGCGGGACGGGCACACGCTGCCCGCGCTGGTCCGTGCGGACGCACCCGGAACGGACCTGGCCGCCTGGATCCGCGGGAACGGACCGCTGATCGACGACCTTGCCCGCCAGGCCGGAGCCGTTCTGTTCCGGGGCTTTCCCGTGACCGGTTCCGACGCCTTCCGCTCCGTGATGGACGCCCTCTCCGACCAGGTCCTGGAGTACGGCGAGCGCTCCTCGCCCCGCACGGAGGTCGAGGAGGGCATCTACACCTCCACTGAACACCCCGCCGACCAGCACATCCTGCTGCACAATGAGCAGTCCTACACGGACAACTGGCCCCTGCGCATCGTCTTCTGCTGCGAGCGCCCCGCCGTCCGCGGCGGCCGTACCCCGCTCGCGGACTCCCGCGGCGTGCTGGCCCGGCTCCGGCCCGAGACCCTCGAGAAGTTCGAGCGGCTCGGCGTGCAGTACGTACGCAACTACATACCCGGCATCAGCCTGTCCTGGCAGGAGACCTTCCAGACCGAGAGCCGGGACGAGGTCGCCGCGTACTGCGCGGCGAACGGCATCACGGCCGAGTGGGTCGACGGTGACCAGCTGAGGACCCGCCAGAGCCGGCCCGCGCTGCGCAGCCATCCGGTCACCGGGGAGCGGACCTGGTTCAACCACGCGCTGTTCTTCCATGTCACCTCGCTGCCCGAAGAGGTCAGCGCCGGGCTCCGCGCGGCCTTCGGCGACGAGAACGTTCCGTACAACACCTACTACGGTGACGGAACCCCCATCGAGGACGAGACCCTCGCCGAACTGCGAGCCGCCTACGCGGCCGAGACCACCGGGTTCGACTGGGAACAGGGCGACGTCATGCTCGTCGAGAACATGATCACCGCGCATGCCCGGGAGCCCTTCGAAGGCCCCCGCCGCATCCTCGCCGCCATGTGCGATCCCATCGGCACCCACCGGGCGGAGGCGGGCGCATGACCACGCGGACGACCGGATCGGCCTTCACCGCCGGGCGGGTGGTGGCCGAGGCAGTGAACCCGGAGCCCTTCCTCCTGCTCGTCGAGGCCACCGAACCGGAGCTCCGTCTGGATCACTGGATCCGGGCCAACCAGGCGCGGCTCGCCGAAGAACTGCTCCGGCACGGAGCCATGCTCCTCCGCGGCTTCGCGGTCGGCAGCCCGGAGGAGTTCGGAGCCGCGGCCCGCGCCTTCTCACCCCAGCTGCTCGACTACCTGGAGCGGGCGGCGCCGCGCACCGAGATCGCGGACAAGGTCTTCACCTCGACCGAGCTCAGCGAGGACCAGTGGATCGCCTTCCACCACGAGATGTCGTACTCCCACAACTGGCCCAGCAGGCTCTACTTCTACGGTGACCGGCCGTCACGTACGGGCGGCGCCACCCCCGTGGCCAGTGAGCGCGCGGTCCTGCCGAGGATCCCCGCCCAGCTGCGAAAGCGGTTCGAGCGACACGGGGTGAGCTACGTCCGCAACTACAGCCCCGAACTCGACATCCCCTGGCAGACCGTCTTCCAGACCACCGACCGGGCCGAGGTGGAGGCGTACTGCCGGGCCTCGCACACCGAGTTCACCTGGGTGGGCCGGGACGGGCTGCGCACCCGGGCCGTCCGCCAGGCCCTCACCCGCCATCCGCGCACCGGCGAGACGGTGTGGTTCAACCACGCCCACATGTGGCACATCTCCACGCTCCCCGACGAGGTGGCCGAGTACCTCCTGGCCGCATACGGCCCCGAGGGCGTACCGCGCAACGCGTTCTACGGCGACGGCACACCGATCGAGGACGAAGCCGTCGAGCTGATCGGAAACCTCTACCAGGAGGCGGCCGTCTCACTGCCCTGGCAACGCGGCGACGTCCTGATCGTCGACAACTTCCTCGCCACCCACGCCCGCGAGCCCTTCCACGGTGATCGCCGCATCCTCGTCGCCATGTCCGACCTGCATGTGAACCGCGACCTGGCGTAGGGGTGGGGAAAACCCGACCGTCAACTGTCGACCTGCGTCCAGTGATTCGACTGCGCCGCTGGACTGCAATGGATGACGTGCCGATCAAACTGAGGTTACCCCTGAAGCGCGTCCAGCCCGGCGCGATACGCCGGCCCGATCGCCGCGCGGTGTGGGCCGGCGGCTGGACGGTCGCCGCCCTGTGGGCCGCGGTCTTTCCCCTCTTCTCCTCGCTGGAGACGCACCGTGTGTGGGGAACCAGTGCTGCCGTCGGGTACGCGGCAGCGGCGATCGCGGCCTGCCTGTCGTCCCGCCCGCGCGGACGGGTGGTCTCCCTCTCCCTCGCGCTGACGGGCGCGATCGTGGTCCCCTTCCTGTACCTGGTCCTGTCCGGGGCCGCGCAGAGCGAAGTCGGTGTGATCGAGCGCTCCGGCGCCCTCTGGCTCCAGCACGGCACGCCCTACCTGGCCGACCCGCGGACGGTCACCGAATACACCCCCTACCTGCCGGGCATGGCCGTCCTCGGCTTCCCGCGGGCGCTGCTGGGCGACGACGGCTGGGTCCCGCGCCTGCTCGGCGACGCCCGCCTGTGGTGCGCGGCGGTACTCCTGGTCTGCCTGTGGGCGGGCCGAGCAGCGCTCCGCCGGGCCGACGCCGACAGTGCTCGGAACGCCCCGTACCGGACCGCCATGGCCGTACTGATCGCCTCGCCCGTGGCGGCGCTCCCCCTCTGCACCAGCGGTGTGGACCTTCCCCTCACCGGGCTGTGCGCCCTCGCCCTCGCCCTGGCCGCGAGCCGCCGGCCCGCGGCGGCCGGCCTGGCACTCGCCGCCGCGTGCGCCCTCAAGTGGACCGCCTGGCCCGCCGTCGCGGTCGCCGTGGTGCTGCTGGCCGCCCTGGCCGGACGGCGGGCCGCCCGCACCTGTGCCGCGATCGCGGTCCTCGGCGCGGCCACCCTGATCCTGCCGAGCGCGCTGCTGTCACCCGGTCCCATGGTCCAGCAGGTCCTGGCCTTCCCCACCGGCGCGGGCGACGTGGAGACCCCGGCCGGCAGTCCGCTGCCGGGGCACCTCCTCGCCGAGCTCGGTCCGCTCGGCTGGTACGCCGCGGTGGGCCTGCTGCTCTGCGGAGGGGCCGCGGTCGCGGCGTCCCTTCTCCTGCGACCGCCGACCAGCCTGGTGTCCGCCGCCGACCGCCTGGCGATCGGACTGTGCGTGGCCTTCCTGCTCGCTCCGGCAGGCCGCTTCGGCTACCTCGCCCTGCCGGCCGTACTGGCCGTGTGGCCCCGGCTCGTCGCCGCGTTCGGCGCGACCCGCTCCCGGCCGGTGCGAACGGTGCTCGCCGCCCGCTCCCCGGAGCCGGCCACCGTGATCGCCTCCCCCACCGCAGGAGGCCGGAGGTGACCTCCCACCGCCCTGCGGCAGAGCGGGCACTCACCGGCCGGCGCGCCGCCGGCCTGGCCGCGGTACTGGAGTGGGCCGCGCCCCGGGCGCCCTTCATCGAGGACGAGATCGCGGGGCTCCGCACACTCGTCCGGCCAGGAGACGTCTGCGTCGACGTCGGAGCCGAGTACGGCCTCTACACCTGGGCCCTGGCCTCCCTGGTCGGCCGTACGGGGCAGGTGCACAGTGTGGAACCGCTGCCCGGTCCCGCCCGCTGGCTCACCTTCGCCGCCGGCGCGCTGGGCTGCGGCAATGTGTCCGTGCACCGGACAGCCCTCGGTGCGCGGCCGGGTCGCGGACATCTCAGCCTCCCGCGCCGGCGCGGACTGCCCGTGCACGGGCGCGCCTACCTGGACGTGGATGCCCACGGGCCGGGCCCCAACGTCGAGTTCCGCACGTCCAGGCCGGTCCGTACCCGCATCCACACCCTGGACCAGCTCACGCACACCCTCGGGATGCGCCACGTCGCGTTCGTGAAGGCCGACATCGAAGGCGCCGAACTGGGGCTCCTCCGCGGGGCCGACGAGACCCTGCGGCGCTTCCGCCCCGCGCTGCTGCTGGAGATCGAGAGCCGGCACCTCGCCAGGTACGGAGCCCGTCCCGCCGACGTCGTCCGCCACCTCCAGGACTACGGCTACCGCCTGCGGCGCTGGCACCGGGGCCGCTGGGCGAACACCTCACAGATCAGCCCCGATTGCCGGAACTACCTGTTCACCGTGACCGCATGACTCCCGACGAAAGCAGCGACGCATCCCATGGGCACCACTCTGATCGTCACCAACGACTTCCCGCCCCGGCAGGGCGGCATCGAGACCTTCGTGCATGCCATGGCCGTACGCATTCCCGGCAACGACGTGGTCGTCTACACCTCGTCCGAGCCCGGAGCCGCGGAGTACGACGCCACCCTGCCCTTCCCGGTCGTCCGCGACGCCGCCAGGACCCTGCTCCCGACCCGCCGCGTCACGGCGCGAGCCCTGCGGATCGCGCGCGAACACGGCTGCGATCAGGTCTGGTTCGGTGCGGCCGCCCCGCTCGCCGCGATGGCACCGGCGCTACGCCGCGGGGGCATCCGCCGCATCGTCGCCACCACCCACGGCCATGAGATCTGGTGGGCCCGCAGCCCCGGAGCCCGCCAGGTCCTGAGGCGTATCGGCAACAGCGTCGACGTGGTGACGTATCTCGGCCCCTACACGCGTTCCCGGATCGCGCCCGCGCTCGGCCCCAAAGCCCGGCTGAGCCGTCTCGTGCCCGGAGTCGACACGGACGTGTTCCGCCCCGCCCCCGACCCCGACGAGGCGCGCGACCGGTACGGCCTGAGCGGCCGGAAGGTCGTGCTGTGTGTGTCCAGGCTGGTGGCCCGCAAGGGACAGGACACGCTCATCCGCGCGCTGCCCGTCATCCAGCGGAGCGTCCCCGAGGCGGTCCTCCTCCTGGTCGGCTCCGGCCCGGACGAACAGCGGCTGCGCCGACTCGCGCGGACCTGCCCGGAGGGCTCGGTGGTGTTCGCCGGCGGCAAGGAGCACACGCAGACGGTTCCCTACTACGCGGCCGCCGACGTCTTCGCCATGCCGTGCCGCACCCGGAAGGCGGGTCTGGAGGCCGAAGGGCTCGGCATCGTCTTCCTGGAGGCCGCGGCGAGCGGGCTGCCCGTGGTGGTGGGCGATTCGGGCGGCGCGCCGGACACCGTCGTCGACGGCGAGACCGGGCACGTGGTCGACGGCCGGAGCGTCCAGGACGTGGCCCGGGCCGTCGTGACGCTCCTGCGGTCCCCCGACCGCCGCGCGATGGGCACGGCCGCCCGCCGGTGGGCCGAGAAGCAGTGGACATGGGATGCCTCGGCCGCCCATCTGGTGAGCCTGCTCGGCTCCGACGGGAGCCTCCCCGCACGGACGCCCTCGGCGGGCGAAGGCCACCACACCCCGACGGCTCCGTCCTCTCCGACAGAACCGTAGACCCGGACCGGGAAGCCTCCTGCTCCCGGCGACTCCAGGAAGGACCGAGTGGCCGACATGTCTCTGCTCACCGACATCCACCTCCCCGCCGTCCAGCTGGCCTCCGTCACCAAGAGCTACCCGGGCACACCGGGCCGGGATCCCGTCCTGAACGACGTGACCCTGGGCTTTCCCGAGCGCGCCATGACCGCGGTGATGGGCCCCTCGGGGTCGGGCAAGACGACCCTGCTCCACTGCGCCGCCGGACTCGACCGGCCCGACAGCGGGCAGGTGTACCTGGGCGCCACCGACCTGGCGGAATGCGACGAGAACGCGCTGACGCAGATCCGACGCAGCCGGATCGGGTTCGTCTTCCAGCAGTTCAACCTGCTGCCCATGCTCACGGCGTACGAGAACGTCGCACTGCCGCTGCGGCTGCGCGGCCTCCGGGTCAGCCGCTCCGCCGTCGAGGAGGCGCTGCGCCGCGTCGGTCTGGAGGACCGGGCGGGCCATCGACCCGCACAGCTCTCCGGAGGGCAGCAGCAGCGGGTCGCCATCGCCAGGACGCTCATCGGGGAGCCGGAGATCGTCTACGCCGATGAACCGACCGGCTCTCTCGACCGAGCGAGCGGCCGGCAGGTCATGCGGCTGCTGCGGGATCTCGTCGACGTGGACGGCCGGACCGTGGTCATCGTCACCCACGATCCGGTGGCGGCCGCGTCCGCGGACCGGGTCGTCTTCCTCATCGACGGAGGCATCCGCGGAATGCTCGAACAGCCCACCCCCGAACGGGTCGCCGCCCGCCTCAGCGCCTGGGAGAAGTGAGAGGGACGCCCTCCGGCCGGGGAGCCGGAACGGTTCCCCGGTCTCACGGCACGTATGCGGCGAGGCGACCGCGCGCCTCCTCCATGGTCGACACGGACCGGTTGAAGGCCAGGCGGACCAGGTGGTCACCCCTCTCCCCCGCGCCGGAGAAGAAGTACTTCCCGGGCGTCAGGAGAACGCCCGCCTCCCGGGCCGTACGGAAGGCGAACTCCTCGCAGTCCTCGGAGGTCAGCGGGCTGATGTCCGCCATGACATAGCAACCGCCCTCGGGAGCGGCGCAGTGTGCGCCCATCTCACGCAGGGCGGACAGGGCGATGTCACGCTGGACGGCCAGATCGTCGCGCAGTGCCCAGAACCCCGGTTCGGCCGCCGCCACCGCCACGGCCTGCTGGAGGGGCGTGGCCGCCATTCCCGCGACGGCCACGTGCACCTCGCGCAGGGCTGGGGTCAGCCGCGCGGGAGCCTTCAGGTACCCCAGGCGCCATCCGCTGACGGCATGGCTCTTGGAGAGACTGCGGATCACCACGGTGCGCTCGGCGAGTTCGGGCAGGGCGGCGGCCGACAGGTGGCTCCTCCCGTCGAAGACGAAATCGGCATAGACCTCGTCGGCGATCAGAGCCACGTCCCACCGCTCGCACAACTCGGCGATCTGCCGCAGCTCTTCTCTGCTCATGATGTGACCGGTCGGATTGCCCGGGCTGTTGATCACGATCGCGCGGGTTCGCGGCCCGAAGGCGGCAGCCAGGTCGGCGGGGTCTGCTCGCCAGTGCGGCGCGGCGACGGGGACGTACCGAGGTACGGCGCCGGCCATCGCCACCGCGCTGAGGAAGTTCTCGTAGCCGGGATCGAAGAGGATCACCTCGTCGCCCGCGTCCACCAGGGTCAGCATCGCCACGGCGAGTGCCTCCGTGGCGCCGGCGGTGACCGTGATCCCGGTCTCCGGATCTCCTCCCGCACGTGCCGCGATCGCTTGCCGGAGCCGCGGATCTCCATGCGGCAGCCCGTACTGATTGGTCCCGCCGCGCAGTGCCCGGCAGGCGGCCTCGATCAGCTCGGGGGCCGTCTCCGGCGCTGCCGGAGTGCCCACCGCCAGATCGATCGCGGAGTACTTGGCACCCTCGGCCAGCAGCCCGAACAGCCGACCGCGCGGGAACCTTGACAGCCGTGCGGAGACGAGTCCCTGCCTCGCGGCCTCGACCGTGCTCACAGGGCCGCCCGGATCGCCGCGCCCACGTCCCGGGTGCCGAGGGTTCCTCCGAGGTCCGGGGTCGTCCGGCCGGCCTCGATCACCTCGTCGACCGCCCGTCGCACGGCCCCGGCCTGTTCCGCATGGCCAAGGCGCTCCAGCATCAGCGCGGCGCTGAGGATCGCGCCGATCGGATTGGCCACACCTTGCCCCGCGATGTCCGGCGCCGTCCCGTGAACCGGCTCGTACAGCCCGAAGCCGGTGTCCCCGTTGATGTTGGCCGATATGGAGGTGCCGAGGCCGCCTGCCAGTTGCGAGGTGAGGTCGCTGAGGATGTCGCCGTGCGAGTTGTTGGCGACGATCACGTCGTAGCGGGTCGGGTCCTCGACCAGCTTCATCACGGCCGCGTCCACGTAGAGGTGGGACGTCTCGAGGTGAGGATGCCGGTCGGCTGCTTCCCGCCAGTGCCGCTGCCACAACCGGCCGCCGAACCGCACCGCGTTCGACTTGTCGACCATGCACACGGAACGGCGGGCGATGGAGAACGCGTAGTCGATGATCCGCGAGACCCCGTGATGGGTGTTGATCTCCGCGTCCATCGTCATCTCGTAGGGGGTCTCCGGGCGCAGCACCCCGCCCACACCGGCGTACAGCCCCTCGGTGTTCTCCCGTACGACCACGCAGTCGATGGCCCGTCTGGTTTCGTCGCGCAGGGGACTGAGCCGGTCGTTGAGCAGCTTCGCCGGCCGGTAGTTCACGTACAGGTCGAGATCGAAGCGCAGTCGCAGCAGCACGCTGCGCGCATAGTCGGTATGGGTCAGCCGGGCATCGCCGACCGCACCCAGCAGGACACCGTCCGTCTTTCGGATACGGTCGAAGTCGGCGTCGCTGAGCGCGGTGCCCTCCGACAGGAACGTCTCCGCGTTGACGTGGTCGAAGCGTTCGAAATCAAGGTCGAGGCCCAGCGCCTCCACGGTGTCCAGCGCTTGCTCGACAACCTCTGGACCGATCCCGTCGCCCGGGATGACAGCGATCGTGGTCACATTCTCTCCTTGGCTCTGCGGTCGCGCGACCCGGTACTCACAGGGCGACGGTGTCGGTCCGAGGCAGCCAGGGCGGCCGGCTCGCCTCGTAGGCGGAGATGGCCTCGGCGCGGCCGAGGGTCACCGCGATGTCGTCGTACCCGTTGAGCAGCAGCCACCGGGCGCGGGGATCCACCTCGAAGGAGTGGCCGCGCCCGGCGGCACGCAGCTCGCAGGCCTCCAGATCGACGACGATCTCGAAGTCCGGGTCCGCTTCCACGGCCGAGGCGAGGCCGGAGACGACCTCTTCGTCCAGCTGAACGGCCAGCAGGCCGTTCTTGAAGGCGTTCCGCCGGAAGATGTCTCCGAAGCTGCTCGCCACGACGACCGAGAATCCCCAGTCCCGCAGCGCCCACACCGCGTGCTCGCGCGAGCTTCCCGTGCCGAAGTTGTGCGCCGCCACCAGCACGGTGGCGTCCTGGCGCAGGGGATCGTTGAGGGGGAACGCGGGCTCCTCACGCCACTTGGCGAAGAGCGTGTCCTCGAAGCCGCTCTTGGTGAGCCGCTTGCAGAACTCGGCGGGGATGATCTGGTCGGTGTCCACGTCGTTGCGCCGCAGCGAGATGCCCCGGCCGGTGTGCAGGGTCAGCGGTTCCATGTCTGGGAGGCTCCAGCTTCGGTGCGGCGGGGGAGACTGCTCGGCGCGGTCAACCGGCCGGCCACGGCGGTGGCCGCCGCGACCTCCGGGGAGACGAGATGCGTGCGCGCCTGCGCGCCCTGGCGCCCCTCGTAGTTACGGTTGGAGGTCGACGCGCAGCGCTTGGCGCCGATCAGGCGGTCCGCGTTCATGCCGAGGCACATCGAGCAGCCGGAGAGCCGCCACTGGGCGCCGGCCGCGGTGAACACCTCGTGCAGCCCTTCCTCTTCGGCCTGCCGGCGGACGTCCATCGAGCCGGGGACGACGAGCATCTCCACGCCGTCCGCGACCTTCCGGCCGCGCAGCACCTCGGCCGCCGCGCGCATGTCCTCCATACGGCCGTTGGTGCAGGAGCCGATGAACACCGTGTCGATCTCGACGGTGTCCATCCGGATCCCGGGTACCAGCCCCATGTAGTCCAGGGCCCGTTCGGCGGCTGCCCGCTGCACCGGGTCGGCGAAGTCGTCCGGCTCCGGCACCGTGTCCTTCAGAGCCACTGCCTGACCGGGGTTGGTACCCCACGTGACGAACGGCGAGAGCTGCGTGACATCGAGCGTGACCGTGCGGTCGAACCGCGCACCGGGGTCGGTGCGGAGGGTTCTCCAGTGGGCGACGGCCTTCTCCCACAGCTCGCCGCTGGGCGAGGCGGGCAGCCCTTCCAGGTACGCGAAGGTGGTCTCGTCGGGCGCGATCATCCCCGCTCGCGCACCCGCCTCGATGCTCATGTTGCACATGGTCATCCGGCCCTCCATCGACAGCTGGGCCAGTGGTGCGCCCCGGTACTCGATGATGTGGCCGTGCGCGCCGTTGGCGCCGATGCGGGCGATGAGGGCGAGGATCAGGTCCTTGGCGCCGACGTCCGGCGGCAGTTCGCCGGTGAACTCGACCGCCATGGTCTTCGGCCGGGTGAGCGGCAGCGTCTGGGCGGCGAGCACGTGCTCCACGTCGCTGGTGCCGACGCCGAACGCCAGCGCGCCGAAGGCGCCGTGCGTCGAGGTGTGGCTGTCCCCGCAGACCACCGACATACCGGGCTGCACGAAGCCGTACTGCGGTCCGACGACGTGCACGATGCCCTGCTGGCGATCGCCGAAGCGGAACAGCCGGACGCCCGACTCGGCGCAGTTCTCGCGGAGCTGCTCGACCTGCTTCCTGCCCAGCGTGTCCGAGATGATCAGCGAGTTGGTGGGGACGTTGTGATCCTCCAGGGCCAGCGTCAGGTCCGGGCGCCGGACCTTGCGCCCGGCCGTCCGCAGCCCGTCGAAGGCCTGCGGCGAGCTGGCCTCGTGGATGAGATGAAGGTCGATGTACAGCAGGTCGGGCTCGCCGGGGGCGGACTGCACCACCTTGCTGTCCCAGACCTTCTCGATCAGCGTCCTGGGCCGCCCGGTCATGCCACGACCTCCGTCGCCCGCTCCCCGGCGAGGATCACCCGGAGTTCGTCGAGGGTGATGCACTCACCGTTCGTCCGGTTCTCGACGTACGTCTCGTACACCGAGTCGACGAAGACGTCGTCCGCCTCGACCTTGAGCTCTTCGAGGAGATGGCGCAGCACCGTCCGTCCCGAGTGCCGGCCGACGAGGATGGCCCGTTCCCGGCCGAAGTCGGCCGGCTGTACGTACTCGTAGGTGATCGGGTCGCGCAGCATGCCCGCCTGGTGGATGCCTGCCTGGGTGGCGAAGGCGTTCACCCCGAATATGGCCTTGTTGCGGACCGGCTGCAGACCGATGGTCCAGCACAGCAGTTCGTACACCTCGTAGAGGCCCTTGGTGGTGGCCGTGGTGAAGACGCCGAGCTCCTCGCCCTTGTAGGTGAGGACGGCGAGCAGTTCCTCCAGCGCGGTGTTTCCCGCGCGCTCGCCGATGCCGGCGACGGTGGCCTGCACCTCGTCCGCGCCCGCGCGGACTCCGGCCAGCGCGTTGGCGAGCGAGAGCCCGAGGTCCTCGTGGCAGTGGACGCCGAGCGTGATGTCAGCGCCTATCCAGCCGCGGACCCTGCCGACCTGCGCGCCGTACTCCTCGGGGATCAGGCAGCCGGTGGTGTCGGCGAGCGCCACACAGTCGGCACCGGCCTCGATGGACGCCTCGATCAGCGGACGCAGCAGGGCATCCGATCCGCGGGACGCGTCCTCGATACCGAGCGTGATGTGCTGGGCTCCGAGCGCCTTCCCGTAGCGGATGGCGTCGATGACCTCCGCCTGCGCTTCGGCCTGACTTATGCCCCGTTTGTATGTGAGATGGGTCTCGCTGCCGGTCGCCATGATCTGCACATGGTGGTTCTCCCGGCCTCCCGCCTCCACCGCGAGGCGGACGTCCTCGCGCACGGCGCGGTTGAGCGTGGCGATACGGGCCGTGGTGACCGCCCCGGCGATCCGCTTCGTCGCCTCGAAGTCGCTCCTGGACGAGCTGGGAAAGCCGGTCTCGATGACGTCGACGCCCAGGGATTCGATGGCCAGGGCGATTTCCAGCTTCTGGTCCGGGCTCATGGCATTGCCCGGAGCCTGTTCGCCGTCGCGCAACGTGGTGTCGAATACGGAAACACGACGCGCCTGGTTGTTCCTGGACAAGATCGGACTCCTTTGTCGATTCACGTGTCGTACGCAAGAGAACAATCGGCCGTCTCGTCAGTCCTGCCATTGGCGTGAAGCATCCGGGCGGGGCGTGACAGTGATGGGCAGACTGCTGATTCCCGAAAGGAAGTTGGAGTAGATGCGCTTCTCGTCACCGGTTTGCTCGATGCTCCCGACGAACGTGCGCAATCCGTCGAGCATCGCGTTGATTTCCACTCGGCCGAGATACGCGCCCAGGCAGAAATGAGGGCCGTAGCCGAGGGTCAGGTGCTTGTTCGGGCTCCGGAGGAGGTCAAACCGGTACGGCTCGTCGAAGACGCTCTCGTCCCGGTTCGCGGCGCACAGCCAGAGCGTGACCAGGTCGCCGGCGGCGATGGTGCGGTCGTGCAGCGTGACCTTCTCGGTGGCCACCCGGCCGAAGTGCAGGGTGGGCGTGGTCCAGCGCAGCACCTCCTCGGTGGCCTCCTTCAGCGGCGCACTGCCGGTGCTGAGCGCGCTCCACTGCTCCGGGTCGTGGGCCAGCGTCCGGACCGCGCCGATCATGGAGAGACGGCTGGTCTCGTCGCCGCCCATGATGAGGCTGTAGCAGTTGAGGACGATGTCGTCGTCATCGAGGAACGCTGCACCGGCGGGCTCGGTCGCCATCAGGCTGATGACGTCGTCGCCCGGGTACCGGCGCCGGTGCTGGACCAGTTCGTGGAAGTAGAGGAGCAGCTCGCCCCGTGCCAGACGGTCCTCACCGGCCTCGGGCTGTGCGTAGTCCGAGGCCAGCGCCGACTTGGTCAGCGTGAGGATGTGCTCCCGGTCGGACTCGGGAACGGCCAGCAGGTCGCAGATGGTGGCCAACGGGACGTGCGAGGCGATGTCCTGGGCGAAGTCGCAGCGTCCGCGCTCCAGCGCCTCCAGGAGCAACCGTCGGGTGGTGCGGCGTACCTGCTGGACGACACCTTCGAGGGCACGCGGTGAGAACGCCCTGAGCAGCAGGGTACGCAGGGCGGTGTGGTGCTCCCCGTCCGTCACGGCCAGCATGCGCCCGGCGCCGCTGTCTCCGCCGTGCATCATGGTGGCCAGCACGTTGCCGCGCTCGGAGGTGAAGCGGGCGCTGTCGCGGAGCACGGCGGCCACGTCGCGGTGACGGGTCACCACCCAGAAGCCCGGAGTGTCCTCCGTACCGGGGTGCCAGTGCACCGGGTCGTCCCGGCGGAGGTCTGCCCAGACCTCTTCCAGCCCGTCGGCGGGCAGATGGGTGAGGGGGGAGGTCAGGTCCGGGACGGTACGGGTGGATGAGGTCATGAGATGGCCGAGTTCTTCCCGCGGTCGGGGGACGGAGACGTCACGAGGAGGCGCCCGCGGAATCCGCGAGGCTCCGGGGCCGCATGTCGGTCCAGTGCTCTTCGACATAGGCCAGGCAGGACTGCCGGTCGGCCTCGCCGTAGACGCTCTCCCAGCCCTCGGGCACCTCGGCGAAGACGGGCCACAGCGAGTGCTGGCCCTCTCGGTTGACCAGGACGCGGAACGAGGCATCGTCGTTCTCGAAGGGGTTGCTCATGTCTGTCCCTCTCAGTGGCCGGTACGGGGTGCCGCACCGGACAGCAGACCGCTTCCGGGGAGCGCTTCGGCCCGGTCGCTGCCCACCTCCGTGATGCGGTTGGCGTCGTCGACGAAGACCACCCTGGGCTCCAGGGCCTTGGCCTCGTCGTCGGTGTACGCGCCGTAGGCGATGATGATCACCAGGTCGCCGGGGCTGATGAGCCGGGCCGCGGCACCATTGATGCCGATAATTCCGGAGCCCGCCGGTCCGGCAATGAGATACGTGGTGAGACGGGCGCCGTTGTTGATGTCGACGATGTCGACCCGCTCACCCGGCAGAAGACCCGCAGCATTGAGGAGATCCTCATCGAGCGTGAGGGATCCGACATAGTGCAGGTCCGCCTGAGTGACCGTGGCACGGTGAATCTTCGATTTCATCATGTGTCGCAGCATTGCGCTCCCACCTCGGTGGCCGCAGAGGCCGACGATGAACTCCCGTTCAGGACGTCTTATTTCGCACACGTACGGCTACCCGTACCGGTGAGGTGGGGGTGACCGTAAGAGCCATATCGTTGAACGAACTCCTGCTCACGGGCAAGGAGTTGCCTGAGGAGGAAATGCTGCAGTTGACGGGCGACCTGTCACCGGGCGACAACTGGTGGCGCGGAGTACTCGGTACGGGATGACCGAGGACCGGCCCAACACATTCTCAATCTGCGGGAACCGTCGTTGGCGACACTGGACTACGCGTCGGACTAAGTGGACAAAAGGGTAGACTCAGCGCACATGACTTGAAACGTATGGAGCAAACGGCTCCGCAGCCGCTGTCCGCCCCCTTCACGTCACACCGAACACACGTGACGCCCGCACCGCGCATAATGTGCACACGCAAGACCGCAGGTCAGGGTGGCACGCGCCTACGTGGCCCAGGCGCTGATTCCGGCCGGTGCCGGCATCGCCCTGGGAGTCGTCCTGGGAAATTTTCTGGCAGTGCCGCTGCTCTCGGACACCGAGGCGGTATGGCACCGCCTCGCTTTCGGTGGCCTGGTGGGTGGACGTCACGGTGCCGGCCGCCGCCCTGGTCATCGTGGGGCTCGCGGCGCTGATTCCCGCACTGCGGGCCGGAAGACTGCGTACGGTCGAAGCCATCGCGGTCGGCCGGTCGCCGCGCACGGGGCGCGGCCGGTGGGCACATCGGGCGATGGGGCTGCTGCCGCTGCCCCGACCGGTGACCTACGGCCTCGCCACCCCCTTCACCCATCCGGTCCGTACCCTCCGCCACGCTGCTCGCGGTGGCGTTCGGTACGGTCGCGGCAACCTTCGCGGTAGGGCTGACCTCGTTTCTTACCGCGGTCGGCACCTCGCAGGACCCCGAGAGCCGTGCCGCGGTCACGGTCACCACCACCAAGCTGAACAACGTCGCTCCCCCCTCCGCCTCCTCCTGCGGGGGGCAGCGTGGCAAGCCCGTCCCCCGTGGGCGGCAGCGTGACAAGCACGTCCGAACCCAAGGTCGCCGACCCTGCGAAGGTGCGTCTGCCATCACGTCACAGGCGGGCACGGGGTCGTACTACGGCAAGACCCGGACCGAGGTCGCCGTGGCCGGAATCTCCGGCCCGGTTCAGGCCAGCCTCTACGAGGGCGATTCCCGCTCCGGCAGCTACGAGATGTTTTCCGGGCACTGGATCACCGGTACGGGGCAGGTGGTGGTGCCCACGCGCTTAGGTGTGCCGGAGGTAGGCCTGAAGGGCCGGCGGCGGCAGGTCCGGGTCCGGACTTTCGGGTTTCTGTCCGACGAAGGCTGTGACGACGACGTCCAGTTCGCCGTACCGGCGGTCGAACTCAAGGAGCTTCATGGACACTACGGCACCCTCAGAGGTAGATCGGGTAGGTGGCGTGCACGACGAAGCCGTGCGGACTCGACGCTTCGCGCCGCAGCGTCACCCGTGCGGCCCGCCCATCGACGGGCTCGCGGCCGGCGAGCATCATCGCCTGCAGCAACACGCGCCCGACGGGCTCCGCACGGGACGGCCAGGCGGCCTCGAAGCCTCGGGCGCGTGCCCTGGGCCAGCCAGCGGTGTACGGCCTGCTCGTTGCGTGTGACGACCTGCTGGGTACACCACTGTGCGGTCGCGCGGTCGGGATAGGTGGCGGAACGGGTACGCACGGGAAAACCTCAGTCGATCGTGAGGCCCCAGAAGATACCGACTTCCGTGGCGGAGACAGCGATTACACCACAGTCCAATACGTGGCCGGTGAAGCCCTCATAAGCACCCTCTCGGCGGAACATGTCGGCGTGGGGATCCTCGCGCGCCGTCGCCGCGTTGGTGAAGAACAGCGCGTCGGCTCCGAACCTTTTCAGGATCACGTGCGCGTGGGAGGTGAGTTCCGCCTCTCGCGCAGCAAAATCCGGGATGTCCTCCACCTGGAACCAATCCCCCTGGAGTGTGACCAGGATTTGTTCCGCCCCTGCGCGGGACACGGGGAAAGCTCCGTTGAAGTCGCCCGGCGTGACAGCGCTGAACGGATTCTCCGGCCCGGTTCCGTAGTCACCTCCTTCCGGCGCCACGGCAAGCCTCGGCCAGCCGCGCGGGTCGTCCGTCCGCAGCTGCATGACGTCGAGGGCGTCCATGCGCCAGTCATCGCGCCGCCGCCCGCCCACGGCCGCGAACATGCCGTCCCCGAACAGCTCCCGCACGGAACGGCTCCACGAGGCTTCGTCGATCTGATTCACGGGCTGTGTCCCCATGTTCAAAGAGTGCGCAACGGGTGTTGGGTCTTATCGGTGGGCAGCGAGGTGAGCACGACGAACGGCGGCGTGCTCCCCGGGTTGGGCCGCAGGACGACCCACACCTTGGTCACATCACGCGCTGCGGTGTCGCCCCGGTCCCACGACCGTCCCACGGTGTCGTTCGTCGTCAGGAGAAGTGAGCGCGACGAGTTCGGCCCGGGATTGCCCGCGAGCCAATTGCCGATCTTCCTTTGATTCGACGGTTCGTCCAGAGCCGCCTGAGTATACCGCTGGGCGTCCGCGAGGTTCTCGAAGGACGAAATGGCCTCGGGCCGGATGCCGTTGGGCCTGACGATCTGGCGGTCCCTCAGCTGCTGCTCCAATTGCTCGTCCGTCTTGCCCACGTGCTTGTCCACGACGTGCGACCCGACCATGCCCTCTTGGTTCGCGACGTCGATCGGGTATTTGTGATTGCTTTCGTCGTCCCCGGCCGCGCTGCAAAGGGGATCGTCCGTGAAATCGGTCAGAGCTCGGGCACCGAAGGACTCCGCCCGCGTCGACTCGGCCTGGAACGGCGCTCTTGTACGCCTCTTCCAGGGCCTCGTGCAATTTGTCGAGTTCCGCGACCTGCCGGCGGACGCGGTTGTTGTAGCCCTCGACCGCCGAGTTCATCGCCTCCTCGTCACCTCCAGGGCAAAGCCCGCCGCGAAACCCTTGCCCATGTTGAGGAGGCCGAAGCTCTTGACGTCCTTCATACCCAGACCGTCACTGGTATCGATGTGCGGCAGAGCCTTGATGACGCCTTCGTAGTGGAGCGTGCGAAGGTCGTCCCGCACATCACGTGCGGCCTCCGCCCAGGCGCGCAGAGCGTCACTCATGGCGTCGCAGGTCTTGACCAGCACCTCCATGACGGGGTGGCTGCTGGCCGGGCTGCGCCGAGTCAAGTTTCCACTCGTAACCGACGGGCACCGCCCGCCACCAGTCGTCCCAGCCCACCTTGGCCAGCCGCTCACGTCATCGTCCGTCGCGTCGTTCCGATCCGTAGGGGCTCCATCCCCTGAGGTATGGCTTGAGTTCCTCCGGCGTGGGCTCACGTGTGTGCGGCATTCCTGCAAGCCGGGTCAAGGGGTCGATCGATCCCACGTACCCTCTTGCCCACTGCAACCAGCGTCGGGCCGAGTCCAGAGCCGACTCGTCCACAGCACCGTCCAGCTCGCCGATACGACGTTCCAATGCCGTGCAGTACGCGCTGAGGACAGCGGCCTCTTGCCAGCGCCCGGCCTCTTCGCGAAGCACCTCAGCGAGTTGACTGCGAACAGCTCGTTCCTTCGCCACGTCCATGGCCGCTTGCCACCGAACTTCGCGTTCTGCCCTTGCCCGCTGCTCATCCTGCCTGCGCCGAGCGTCCTCCACCGCCCGCGCCTCGATCTCTCCAAGGATCACGCCCAGGGCTTCTTCAAGCGTCCGGCTCTTCCGGTCCCGCCAGCGACCGGGCCGACCGGTGAGACCATGGGCGAGCTCTACGACGAGACGAGCAGAGCGCTCCGGATCTGTGGACTCCGAGAACTCCTGCCTGACCGAGACGGTGTACGCGAAGCCGGCGACAGCGACGTCCACTCCGCCCTCGCGCGGGACGAAGGACGACCGCGCCTTCCGCACCTCGTGCCCTCGCCGTACCGCCTCAGCCGCAGTCCCTGCAGCAACAGGAGCGACCTGCGGCGCAGCGCAGACGGCAGCACCAGCCGACTCGCGTCGTCAATGAGCGCGCGGCCACCATCGGGTGCAGGTGCCCCAGTCGAGCGGGGACAGGAACCAGCCCCGGCGCCGTACGGGACCCTCTCGATGCGCTTGCCCACCGGTTCCAGGCCGTGCCGCTTCGCGTAGTTGACGACGCGCCGCCACTTCGCGACCTCGTCGTCATCGGGATCAGCAATCCGGACGCGCCCTTCGGTGACGAGCCGATCGATCAGTTCCTGTGCCTTCGCCCGCAGGGCCCGCGCGACGGGCCGCTCGCTGTAGGGCGTCCGAGGCTTGGCGGGCACCACCGACTCACTGGCGCCGGCGTACGCAGAATCGTCGTCGATCATCAGGAGCCCACGATCCCGCAAGGCATCGGCCGAGCGCCAGTCACTCGCGGTCCAGGTCCCAGGGCCTTGGCCGACAGCGGGGCAGGTCACGAGGCCGCCCGGCCTCTTCCGGGACATCTGACCAGCAGGACTCAGCAGGTCTGCGCTCAGCGTCGCCTGCCCTCGGCGCCCCCCATCGCTGCTCACCGCCCCGACAGGGGCCCCACCTACCCAATAAGCGATCTGACGCCCCATCAGAACGAGTGTCACGAGCGTCATTTCAGCGTCAAGATATCGCCCGCACGCCCACACCGCACATAATGCGCACAGGCAAAGCCGCAGGTCAGGCGCCCTTTGCGGCCGGCTCAAGGATCGCCACGCACTCCACGTGGTGCGTCATCGGGAACAGGTCGAACGCCCGCAGCGTCCGCACCCGGTAGCCCGCGTCGCGGAAGTAGGCGATGTCCCGGGCCAGGGCCGCCGGGTCGCAGGCGACGTAGGCGATCTTCCGCGCGCCGAGACCCGCCAGGTGCTTGACCGTCTGCTTGCCGGCGCCCGCGCGGGGCGGGTCGAGGACGATGAGGTCCACCTCCGTGATGCCGGTACGCGGGAGCGCCTGTTCGACCTTGCCCTGCTCGATGCGGACGCGCTCGAAGTGCTGGAGGTTGTGGCGGGCGTCCTCCACCGCGCGCTTGCCCGACTCGATGCCGAGGACCGCGCCCTTGTCGCCCACCCGGTCGGCGAGGGCGCCGGCGAAGAGGCCCACGCCGCAGTAGAGGTCCAGGGCCGTGTCGCCCTTGCGGGGCAGCAGGCCCTGCATGACGGCGCGGACCAGGGTGTCGGCGGCCTTCGGGTGGACCTGCCAGAAGCCTCCGTTGCCCACGCGGTACGTGCGGTCGTCGGCGCGCTCGCGCACGAAGGGGCGGCCGTGGACGCGGTGCACTCCCCCGTCCTCGGCGACCCGCAGGACCGAGACCGGCTTGTCGAGCTCCACCAGAGGGAGGCGGGCGCCGGGGCGCGGGTTCAGGACGACCTGGCGGTCCTGCGAGCCGGTCGCGGCGATGGCGTCGACCGATGCCATTCCGGACCAGTCGCGCTTCTCGATGCCCAGCTCGGTGACGCCCGGCGCCGCGATCAGGCAGCGGTCGATGGGCTGGACGTCGTGGGAGCGGTGCTTGCGCAGGCCCGCGTGGCCCGAGGCGTCGACCGCGTACTGCACGCGCGTGCGCCACGCCGGCACCTCGCCCGCCGGGACCTTGTCGCCCTCGGCCGGCATGACCGTGCCGTCCCAGCCGGCCTCCTCGGGCGTCAGGCCGGCGAGCCGCTTCAGCTGCTCGGCGACGACCTCGCCCTTGAGGCGGCGCTGGGCACCCGGCTTGGCGTGCTGCCAGTCGCAGCCGCCGCACTTGCCGGGTCCGGCGTACGGGCAGGGCGCCTCGACCCGGTCCTTGGAGGCCTCCAGGACGCGGACGGCGTCGGCGCGCAGGAAACGGGAGTCCGCCTCCCCCTCCGTGACGCGGACGACGACCTTCTCGCCGGGCAGCGCGTGCCGGACGAACAGCACGCGGCCTTCGTCGGTACGGGCGATGCAGTGCCCGCCATGCGCGACGGGGCCGACTTCGACCTCGTACTCGTCCCCGACGAGGGAGGACTCGGGTGCGTTCGGCATGAAGGGGTGACTCCAGGGAGTGAGACGAGGGCTGCCAGGCGGCAGCCCACCAGTCTACGTGCTCTTGGAGGTCGGTTCCTTCGGCCGTTCCACGGCCGGGCCGCGGCGCACCGAACCGGGCGCGTTCCACTCCTGGCGCTTCTTCTCCCGCTTCTTCGCCAGCTCGGAGGACTGGAGCTGGTACGGGACCGAGGTCACCATCACGCCGGGGGTGAACAGCAGCCGCCCCTTGAGGCGCAGCGCGCTCTGGTTGTGCAGCAGGTGCTCGTACCAGTGACCCACCACGTACTCGGGGATGATCACGCTGACCGCGTCGCGCGGGCTCTCGCGGCGGATGCCCTTGACGTACTCGACGACCGGCCGGGTGATCTCGCGGTACGGGGAGTCGAGGATCTTCAGCGGTACGTTGATGCCGCGCCGCTCCCACTCCGCCTTGAGCGCCTTGGTCTCGGCCGGGTCGACGTTGATGCTGAGCGCCTCCAGCTTGTCGGAGCGCATCAGCTGCGCGTACGCGACGGCCCGCAGCGTCGGGCGGTGGAGCTTGGAGACCAGGACGATGGAGTGGACGCGGGAGGGGCGGACGGTGTCGTCCGTCGGGCCCTCGGGAGCGGCGATCTCCTCCGCGACCCGGTCGTAGTGCTTACGGATCGCGCTCATCGTCCCGTAGAAGATGACCATGCCGAGCAGGGCGACCCAGGCGCCGTGCGTGAACTTGGTCGCGAGCACGACGACCAGCACCAGGCCGGTGAAGAAGGCGCCGAAGGTGTTGATCGCGCGGGAGCGGATCATGCGGCGGCGGACGGCGGAGTCGCGCTCGGTCTTCAGGTGACGGTTCCAGTGCCGCACCATGCCGGTCTGGCTGAGCGTGAAGGAGACGAAGACGCCGACGATGTAGAGCTGGATCAGCTTGGTGGAGTCCGCCCCGTACATCCACACCAGCAGCATGGCGGCGCCGGCGAGGAGCACGATGCCGTTGGAGAACGCGAGCCGGTCGCCGCGCGTGTGCAGCTGGCGCGGCAGGTAGCGGTCCTGGGCGAGGATCGAGCCGAGGAGCGGGAAGCCGTTGTACGCGGTGTTCGCGGCGAGGAACAGGACGAGGGCCGTGGCCGCGGCGAGCAGGATGAAGAAGAACGTGCCGTCGCCGAAGACGGCGGCCGCGACCTGGGAGATCACCGGGTTCTGTACGTATCCCTCGCCGACCGGCACGCCGTCGCGGATCAGGTCGTGGGCGGGCTGCTCGGCCATCTTGACGTCGGTGGCCATGGCGAGGCCGATGATGCCGCAGAACATGGTGACGGCCAGGCCGCCCATGAGGGCGAGGGTGGTGGCGGCGTTCCTGCTCTTGGGCTTGCGGAAGGCGGGTACGCCGTTGCTGATCGCCTCGACGCCGGTGAGCGCGGCGCATCCGGAGGAGAAGGCGCGCAGGAGAAGGAAGACGAGTGCCAGGCCGGCGAGGCCTTCGTGTTCGGGCCGGATCTCGAAGTCGGCGGTGGGGGCCTTCATGGTCTCGTCGAGGACGATTCCCTTGTACGCGCCCCACGCGATCATGATGAAGACACCGGCGACGAAGACGTACGTGGGAATCGCGAAGAGCTTCCCCGATTCCTTCACACCCCGGAGGTTCATGAGGGTGAGGAGCAGGATTATCACCAGGGCCGAGAAGACCTTGTGCTCGACGACGAACGGAATGGCCGAGCCGAGGTTCTCCACGCCGGAGGAGATGGAGACGGCCACGGTGAGTACGTAGTCGACGAGGAGCGCGCTGGCGACGGTGAGGCCGGCCTTCGGGCCGAGGTTGGTGTTGGCGACCTCGTAGTCCCCGCCGCCGCTGGGGTAGGCGTGGACGTTCTGCCGGTACGAGGCGACGACCGTGAACATCAGGACCACGACGGCGACCGCGATCCACGGGCTGAAGTGGTACGCCGACACACCCGCGATGGAGAGGACCAGCAGGACTTCTCCCGGCGCGTACGCCACCGAGGAAAGCGGGTCGGAGGCGAAGACGGGGAGCGCGATGCGTTTGGGGAGAAGGGTCTCTCCCAGCCTGTCGCTGCGCAGCGCCCGGCCGATCAGGATCCGTTTGGGCACGTCGGTCAGTTTGGACACGCAGAGGATCGTAAGCGCTCGAAATAGGCCCCGCCCACCCACCACCCCTCCTTCCGCCGGAAACTTGCGTTCCCTTAACGCGGACGGCACAGAAAGCTGTGATACGTACCACCGTCCCGTCGGTTCCGGCGGCAACCGCGCGGAAGGCGGCGGCGTCCTTACGAAGGGTTCCGTCTCGGTTGAGTGGCCGAAAGCTGCCGGGACCCGCGCGGCCGCCGGGGCGGGGAACAGGAGAAACGCGTCGGCCGTATCCGATGAGGGCAACAGCGCGGTGGCGGCATAAGCTCGTCATCAGGCAACACCGCACGCAGGCTGAGAGAGAAGAGTGAGCAGGGTGTTTTCGCAGGTCAGCAAGATGACCAGGAGTGCGGGGTAAGCGGACGTGCACATCGTCATCATGGGCTGCGGGCGAGTGGGAGCCGCACTCGCGCAGACCCTGGAACAACAGGGGCACACGGTCGCCGTCGTCGACCAGGACCCGACGGCCTTCCGGCGCCTGGGCTCCGGCTTCGGCGGGCGGCGTGTCACCGGTGTCGGGTTCGACCAGGACACCCTGCGTGAGGCGGGGATCGAGGAGGCCGGGGCGTTCGCCGCGGTGAGCAGCGGCGACAACTCCAACATCATCGCGGCGCGGGTCGCCCGCGAGATGTTCGGCATCGAGAACGTCGCCGCCCGGATCTACGACCCCCGGCGTGCCGAGGTGTACCAGCGCCTGGGCATCCCGACGGTCGCCACCGTGCGCTGGACCGCCGACCAGATGCTGCGGCGGCTGTTGCCGTCCGGCGCCGAGCCGCTGTGGCGCGACCCGAGCGGCGGTGTCCAGCTGGCCGAGGTCCACACGTCCCCGTCGTGGATCGGGCACAAGGTGAGCCGGCTCCAGGAGGAGACGGGCGTACGCGTGGCCTTCCTCACCCGGTTGGGCGAGGCGGTCCTGCCGACGTCACAGACGGTGCTGCAGGAGGGCGACCTGGTGCACGTGATGATGCGGACGGACGAGATCGAGAAGGTCGAGGCGGCGTTCGCCGAAGGCCCTGAGGAGGGCGGTCACTGATGCGGGTCGCTATTGCGGGCGCCGGCGCGGTGGGCCGTTCCATCGCTGGTGAGCTGCTGGAGAACGGGCACGAGGTGCTGCTCATCGACAAGGCGCCGACCGCGATCTCGGTGGAGCGGGTGCCGCAGGCGGAGTGGTTGCTGGCGGACGCGTGCGAGATCACCTCGCTGGACGAGGCGGCGCTGCAGCGCTGCAACGTCGTCATCGCGGCGACCGGCGACGACAAGGTGAACCTGGTCGTCTCGCTGCTCGCGAAGACCGAGTACGGGGTGCCCCGGGTGGTCGCCCGGGTGAACAACCCGAAGAACGAGTGGCTGTTCAACGAGGCGTGGGGCGTCGATGTCGCGGTCTCCACGCCGCGCCTGATGTCGGCGCTGGTGGAGGAGGCGGTGAGCGTCGGCGACCTGGTCCGGCTGCTGCGCTTCAGCCACGGCGACGCGAACCTCGTGGAGCTGACGCTTCCGCCGGAGTCGGCGATGGCCGGTACGTCGGTGGGCGACGTGGCCTGGCCGCAGGACACCTCGCTGGTGACGATCATCCGCGGCTCGCGCGTGCTCACGCCCGGCCCGGAGGAGACCCTGGAGGCGGGCGACGAGCTGCTCTTCGTCGCGGCCCAGGCCCGCGAGGAACAGCTGGAGGACCTGCTCTCGGTCCGCCGCGAGGACGCCGCCGGCTGAGCCGGCCGGATACGACGAGGGGCTCGGGACCACGCGATGGTCCCGAGCCCCTCGTCGTCCGCCCCGGGGCGAGGCGGGGGTACGGGATCGGCAGGCTGCCCTTCCAGGGGTACGCGGGCGGGGCGGCCCCCGGCCGGACCCGGCCCGGACGGGCGCGGGTCCCCCTTGGCCGGTACGCCCCCGACCGAACGCCCCCCGACCGAGCGGCTCGGCGCCGCGGGCGGGGATGGGGCTGGGCAGGGGCGGCCCCACGCCGACTGCGGTCGCCTACCCGTGCGGGGGCGCACGGGGCGGGTCCGCGCGGCGCCGCCGGGGTCAGGGTGCCGGCGAGCGCGGGGGCGGCCCCAGGCCGCGCGCGGTGGGGGCGGCCGGGCCACGCCGGGGCGCGGGCCCGACGCGGCGCCCCGCCGGGCGGGGCGAGGTGGGTGCGGCGCCCCGGGTGCGGGGCTGTGCCGTGGGCCTCGGGCGGGAGGCGTCAGGCTTCGCCGTGGTGGGGGTGGGGCTGCGGCTGGGTGGTCGCGGCGGCGGCGGCCTTGCGTTCCTTCTCGGCGCGCTCCTCCGCCTCCATCTCCGCGAACACGTCGATCGGCGGCGGCGCCTTCGCCAGGAACACCCACGTCAGGTAGACCGCGAGCAGGAACGGCGGGATCTTCAGGGTGACCAGCACCCAGCCGAGCTGGGTGGTGTCCGCCCACCAGTACAGCGGGAAGAGGATCGCGCACTTGGCGAGCAGGATCAGGCCCCACGCCCAGCTGGCCTTGGCGTACGCCTTCTTGCGGCCGGGGTTGCGGGTGCGCCAGGAGAGGTTCTCCTTGAAGACCGGGCCCAGGATCAGGCCGATCAGCGGGACGCCCGCGAGCGTCGTGGCGATGTACGCGACGCCCAGCCCCAGCGTGTAGAGCATGCCCGGCAGGTAGAAGTCCTTGGCGTTGCCGGTCATCATCGCGAAGACCACGCCGAAGGCGACGCCGAAGACGCCGCTGAAGGCGTGCTTCATCGTGTCGCGGCGGATCAGGCGGACCGCGACCATCAGCAGGGACACGCCCAGCGCGGCGATGGCCGACAGGTGCAGGTCCTTGTTGATCGTGTAGATCGTGACGAAGAGCAGGCCGGGGAGGACTGTCTCCACCATGCCGCGTACTCCGCCGAAGGCGTCGAACAGGGCCGCTTCCGTCACGGCCTTCGCATCATGCGCGCCCTGGGGGGTTGTGCCCTGGGTGGCGTCCTGGTCCGTGGTGGTCGGCTTGTCGAGTGACGTCACCGGCTACTCCTGTCCGAGCGGTCGGAGTTCGTATTTGGGATTGAAGAGGACCCTGCGGCCGTGGCTCATGGAGATCCGGCCGGAGGCGATGAGCTTGCGGCCCGGCTCTATGCCCACGATGGAGCGCCGGCCCAGCCACACCACGTCCAGCGGGGCCGTCCCGTCGAAGAGCTCCGCCTCCAGCGCGGGCACACCGGCCCGCGGGCGCAGGGTGACCGTCCGCAAGGTACCAGTCACCTTGACTATCTGCCGGTCGTCGCAGTCCGAGATACGGATGCACCCCGAAGCCTGCGTGTCCTCCCGCAGCTCCTCCGACTCGAGATCCCCCTGGGAGCTGGACAGCCGGTCGAGCATCCGGCGGAAGCGGCCGGTCTGCTTCTCGGTTCGTGGTGCAGCACTCATACAGAAAGCGTACCGGCCCCCACTGTCAGGGGAATCAGCGCTCGAAGCGGTATCCCATGCCGGGCTCGGTGATGAAGTGCTTGGGGTGCGAGGGGTCCGCCTCCAGCTTCCGGCGCAGCTGGGCCATGTAGACCCGCAGGTAGTTGGTCTCGGTGCCGTACGACGGCCCCCACACCTCCTGGAGCAGCTGCTTCTGGCTGACGAGCCGACCCCCGTTGCGTACGAGCACCTCCAGCAGGTGCCACTCGGTGGGCGTCAGCCGGACGTCCCGCCCGTCGCGCTGCACCTTCTTCGCGGCGAGGTCGACCGTGAACCCCGCCGTCTCGATCACGACCGTGCCGTCGTCGCCGCCACCCACCGGCTCGGTCCGGCGCACGGCGGCGCGCAGCCGCGCCAGCAGCTCGTCCATGCCGAAGGGCTTGGTGACGTAGTCGTCGGCACCGGCGTCCAGGGCCTCGACCTTCTCGTCGGAGGTCTGGCGGGCGGAGAGCACCAGGATCGGTACGCGGGTCCAGCCGCGCAGGCCCTTGATCACCTCGACGCCGTCCATGTCGGGCAGGCCGAGGTCGAGGATGACGACGTCGGGGTGGCGGCCGGCGGCCAGCTCGAGCGCGGTGGCGCCGTCGGGGGCCGCGTCGACCTCGTACTTCCGTGCCTTCAGGTTGATCACGAGGGCGCGTACGATCTGCGGCTCGTCGTCGACCACGAGCACCCGCGTCATGAGGGGCCTGCTTTCTCCAGCGAGGGGACTTGGGGGGTGGTGGGAGCGGTGGCCGGGGTGGTGGCCGCCTTGAGCGTGAGGACCATCGTCAGGCCGCCGCCGGGGGTGTCCTCGGCCGTGATGGTGCCGCCCATCGCCTCCACGAACCCGCGTGCGACGGCGAGGCCGAGGCCCACTCCGGCGCCGCGCGGCGCGTCGCCGTAGCGCTGGAAGGGGGCGAATATCCGGTCCTTGGCGACGTCGGGCACGCCGGTGCCCCGGTCCGCCACCCGCAGCTCGACGCGGTCGGCCATGGCGCTGGCCGACACCAGGACCGGTGCGGCGGCGGGGCTGTACTTGACGGCGTTCTCCACGACGTTGGCGACGGCCCGCTCCAGCAGGCCCTTGTCCACCTCGACCATCGGCAGGCTCTCGGGGATGTCCAGCTCGGCGCTGCCGTCCGGTACGCCGCCGAGCGCCATGGGGACGACCTCGTCGAGGTCGATGGCCCGGATGAGTGGCGTGACGGTTCCGGTCTGGAGACGGGACATGTCGAGCAGGTTGCCGACCAGGTGGTCGAGGCGGTCCGCGCCCGCCTCGATGCCTTCCAGCAGCTCGGCGCGGTCCTCCTCGGACCACTCGACGTCGTCGGACCGCAGTGACGACACGGCCGCCTTGATGCCCGCGAGGGGGGTACGGAGGTCATGGCTGACGGCCGCCAGCAGCGACGTACGGATCTTGTTGCCCTCGGCGAGCTTACGCGCCTCCTCGGCCTCGCCGACCAGCCGCTGCCGGTCCAGTACGACGGCGGCCTGCGCGGCGAAGGCGCCCAGCACCCGGCGGTCCTCGGCGGGCAGGACACGGCCGGACAGCGCGAGCGCCATGTGGTCGCCGACGGGCATGTCGACGTCGGCGTCCTCGGGGCGTGCCACGGGCCGGCGTCCGACGCTGCCCGCGCGGGTCCACGGCTCGATGTCGTTCTCGCGCTCCAGCAGCGCCACGGACTCCATGGAGAACGTTTCGCGGACCCGTTCCAGCAGGGCGTCCAGGGCGGTCTCGCCGCGCAGCACGCTGCCCGCGAGGAAGGACAGCACCTCGGACTCGGCCCGCAGCCGGGCGGCCTGGTGGGTGCGGCGCGCGGCCAGGTCCACGACGGACGCCACCGCGACGGCGACCCCGAAGAAGACGGCGATCGCGACGATGTTCCGGGGGTCGGCGATCGTGAACCGGTACAGGGGCGGGGCGAAGAACCAGTTGAGCAGGAGGGAGCCGAAGGCGGCGGAGGCGAGGGACGGGACCAGGCCGCCGAGCAGCGCGGACGCCACGGTCAGCGACAGGAACAGCAGCATGTTGTTGGCGATGCCGAGGTCCGCGTCGACGTGGGTGAGCAGCAGGGTCAGCAGGGCGGGGCCGGCGACGCCGGTCAGCCAGCCCCAGATGATCCGGGAGCGGCCGAGTCGGGCCCCGCGCGCGACGGGCAGGCCCCGGCCCCTGGCGACCTCCTCGTGGGTGACGATGTGGACGTCCAGGTCGGGGCCCGAGTCGCGGGCCACGGTGGCGCCGACGCCGGGCCCGAACACGTACTGCCAGGTCTTGCGGCGGCTGGAGCCGAGGACGATCTGGGTGGCGTTGACGCCGCGGGCGAACTCCAGCAGCGCGGAGGGGATGTCGTCGCCTATGACGTGGTGGAAGGAGCCGCCGAGGTCCTCGACGAGGGTGCGCTGGACAGCCAGTTCCTTGGGGGACGCGGAGGTCAGGCCGTCGCTGCGGGCGATGTAGACGGCGAGGATCTCGCTGCCGGAGCCCTTGGCGGCCATCCGCGCGGCGCGGCGTATCAGGGTGCGGCCCTCGGGGCCGCCGGTGAGGCCGACGATGATGCGCTCGCGGGCCTGCCAGGTGGTGCGGATGTTGTGCTCGCCGCGGTACTGCTGGAGGTACTCGTCGACCCGGTCGGCGGTCCAGAGGAGGGCCAGCTCGCGCAGGGCGGTGAGGTTGCCGGGGCGGAAGTAGTTGGAGAGGGCGGCGTCGACCTTGTCCGGCTTGTAGATGTTGCCGTGGGCCATGCGGCGGCGCAGCGCCTGGGGCGACATGTCGACCAGCTCGATCTGGTCGGCGCGGCGGACGACCTCGTCGGGGACGGTCTCCTGCTGTCGTACGCCGGTTATGGACTCGACGACGTCGCCGAGCGACTCCAGGTGTTGGATGTTGACGGTGGAGATGACGTCGATGCCGGCGGCGAGCAGTTCCTCGACGTCCTGCCAGCGCTTGGCGTTGCGCGAGCCGGGGACGTTGGTGTGGGCCAGCTCGTCCACCAGGGCGACGGCCGGGCGCCGCCGGAGCACGGCGTCCACGTCCATCTCGGTGAAGGTGGCGCCCCGGTGGTCGATGGTCCGGCGCGGTATCTGTTCGAGGCCGTGCAGCATCACTTCCGTACGGGGGCGGTCGTGGTGCTCGACGAAGGCGACGGCGCAGTCGGTGCCGCGTTCGACGCGGCGGTGCGCCTCGGAGAGCATCGCGTACGTCTTGCCGACGCCCGGTGCCGCACCGAGGTAGATCCGAAGCTTGCCGCGTCCCATGGCCCCATTGTCGTGAGTGTTCGTTCGACTGCTTGTGCGTAGACCTTACGACCAGGGGCACGGGCAAACCGGACGGGGAGGTCGGTTCCCGGGCGTCTTGACGGGATTCTGATGCGTGCCCGGGCGGAGCGCGGATCGGCCTTGCGCAGCCGCAGCGGTACGCCGACGTTCTCGGCGGCGGTCAGGATCGGGATCGGTCCGGACGCCTGGAAGACGAAACCGCGCCCGTCGCGGCGCAGCTCCAGCAGTACCGGAGCCGGAGCGGCCCTTGAAGGAGACGCCCCGCAGCGCGTGGACGGCGGCGGCCCCCGTCCCGTACGCCCGGTGCACGTTCTCCACGCGGACCATGGGCGCCCGGCCCTCGGCGGCGGCCGTGGCGGTGCCTTTACCGATGTGCTGCTCACGCATCAGCTCTCCCCCCGTCACTGTGCGCGTTCAGTATGTGCGGGCCGGAAGAAGGGCCGCAACGCCTGTGGACGACGGCCTGTGGAAAACGCGGCGGGCCGCACCCCGTCGTACGGGATACGGCCCGCCCACCATCCGTGGCGGTGAGGCGACGGCTCAGCGGACCTCGGTGATCTCCGGGCCCCGCTGCAGCTGACCCATGCCGCCCGAGAAGCGCGACGTCTCCTGGTCCTCCTGCTGCACGCCCTCGGGCACCATCTGCGCGTCGTTCGGCAGCTTCAGGACGATCGGGTCGCGCGGCGCCATCGGCCCCTCGCCCCGTACGACGACGGTGTCCCGGAAGATCTGCTCCAGCAGGCCCGCGGCCTCCGGCTGCACCGCGCCCTGCCCGGAGATGACCCCGCGCAGGAACCAGCGGGGGCCGTCCACGCCGACGAAGCGCACCAGCTGCACGCCGCCCGTGCCGTCCGGCAGCTTGACCGGGACCTGGGCCCGCAGCTCCCAGCCCAGCGGGCCCTCGACCTCGTCGATGACACCGCCCTGCTGGGTGATGCCGGAGGCGATCTCCTCGCGGACCTCGCCCCAGATGCCCTCCTTCTTGGGGGCGGCGAACGCCTGCAGCTGGATGGCGCTGTCGCGCAGTACCACCGTCGCCGCGACGATCGCGTCGCCCGCGACCTCCACGCGCAGCTCCATGCCCTCGATTCCGGGCACGAACATGCCGCCCAGGTCGACCCGGCCCTCTTCGGGCCTGGAGACCTCTGAGACGTCCCAGGGACCGTCGGGCCGGGGCGCCGGCGGAAGGTTCACCCGGCGCGGCTCGCTGTCCGCCGCGTCGTCAGTGCCGACCTCGTCGACGACCTGCTCGGCCTCGCCCGCTGCGTCGGCAGCGGCACCGCTCTTCTTGCGACGTCCGAACACGTCACTGTCCTTCCCGGTCGGATACGACCGAAGCGTATCGATTCCCACCCGTCCAGCCCTCCGTGGCGGCATGACCGCCGGTGGACCCGAAGCCCCCCTCGGCCCGCGCCGAGCCGGGAAGCTCCGCCACCTCGTGGAAACGGACCTTCTCGACTTGCTGAACGACCAGTTGGGCGATCCGGTCGAACCGTTCGAACCGCACGCTCTCGCGCGGGTCCAGGTTGACCACGATCACCTTGATCTCCCCACGGTACCCGGCATCCACCGTCCCTGGGGCATTCACGAGGGCCACTCCGCAGCGAGCTGCGAGCCCCGAACGCGGGTGCACGAAGGCCGCGTACCCGTCGGGCAGCGCGATGGACACCCCGGTGGGCAGGATCGCGCGCTCGCCGGGGGCCAGTTCGGCGGCCTCGGTGGTGACGAGATCGGCGCCCGCGTCACCCGGGTGCCCGTACGACGGGATCGGCACCTCCGGGTCCACGCGGCGGATCAGGACGTCGACAGGGTTACGCATCAGGGGTTCACCTCGAAGGCGCGGGCGCGCCGGACCTGGTCGGGGTCGGCCATCGCCGCCTGGATCTCCTCCGGGCGGCCGTTGTCGATGAAGTGATCGACCTTGACCTCGATGAAGAGGGCGTCGGCGCGGACCGCCACGGGCCCCTCGGGGCCGCCGATCCTGCCCGTCGCCGTGCAGTAGATCTTCCGGCCGTGTACGGCGGTGACCTGGGCCTGGAGGTGCAGCACCGTGCCGACGGGCACCGGGCGCACGAAGTCGGTCTCCAGCCGGCCGGTCACCGCGATGACGCGCAGCAGCCAGTTCAGCGAGCCCAGCGTCTCGTCGAGCGCGGTGGCGAGGATGCCGCCGTGGGCCAGGCCCGGAGCACCCTGGTGGTCGGTCGTCACCGTGAACTCGGCCGTGATGGTCACGCCCTCGCCGGCCCTGGCCTCCAGGTGCAGCCCATGGGGCTGTCCACCGCCGCAGCCGAAGCAGTGCTCGTAATGGGCGCCCAGGAGCTCGCCGGGGGCGGGCGCGTCAGGGTGCCGTACCGGCGGTATGGCCTCGGCCGGGGGCGTCAGTGCAGTGCTCACAGCGGGAGACCTTACCCGCGCTGCGGACCACCGGTCGCGCCGTGCCAAGCTTGGGTGTATGCAGCCTGACGCAGCGGCTTCCGTCCCGGCCTCCGCCCCCGCTTCCGCCCCGCAGTACGACGAACGTCTGACCGTTCCCCGCTCCTGGTGGCTGCTGGCCGCCCTGGTGGGCGTCTCGGGCGGACTGATCATGCTGCCGCTGGGCACCCTGCCCATGCTGGGCGGCGTGATCATCGCGGGCGCGCTGGCGGCGATGGGCGTCAGTTCGTACGGCTCCGCCCGCATCCGGGTGGTGGCGGGCTCGCTGGTCGCCGGGGACGCCCGCATCCCGGTGTCGGCGCTGGGCGAGCCGGAGGTGCTGGACGCCGAGGAGGCGCGCGCCTGGCGTACGCACAAGGCGGACGCGCGCGCGTTCATGCTGATGCGCGGCTACATCCCGGCGGCGGTGCGCGTCGAGGTCACGGACCCGGCCGATCCGACGCCGTACGTGTACCTGTCCAGCCGTGCCCCGGAGGCGCTGGCCGCGGCGCTGACGAGCGTACGGGCACAGGCCTAGAGCAGGGCCCCTGGGAGGGGCCTAGAAACCGAGTTCCTTGGGGTGCTCCGGCTGGTCCAGCGGGGGCAGCTGGGGAAGGGCCTCCCAGGGCACCTGGCGGCTGCGGAGGTCCTTGCGGATGCGCTCGGCGAGGTTCTTGGTGTCGCGCCGGTTCATGACGGCGCCGACGGCCGCTCCGACCATGAACGGCATCAGGTTCGGCAGGTTGCGCACCATGCGCTTCATGATCCGCTGGCGCAGTTCGCGCTTCATGCGGCCACCGAGGGCCGCGTTGATGGTGGCGGGCTTGGTGACGTCGATGCCCCGCTCCTCCGTCCAGGAGGTCAGGTACGCCGTCGCCCGTTCTTTGAGGGTGCCCGGGGGCCGCTGTCCGTAGACCTCGTGGAGTTCGGCGATCAGCTTCAGCTCGATCGCCGCGACGCCCGTGATCTCGGCGGCCAGTTCGGCCGGCATCGCGGGCGGTACGGGCATCATGGCGGCCGCGCCGACGCCGGCGCCCACGGTGGAGGTGGCGTTGGCCGCGCCCGCGATCAGCTTGTCCGCGAGCTGCTCGGGCCCGAGGCCCGGGAACTGCCTGCGCAAGGTGGCCAGGTCCCGGACGGGTACGCGCGGGGCGTTCTCGATGAGCCGGTCGGCGAGATGGGCGAGGCCCGCCCTGGCGCCCTCGCGGCTCCTGGCGACGCCACGCCTGACAGCGTCCAGGCGCCGCGCCTTGACCGGCGTAGCGGACGTCGTGGTCCGGTCGGCCGGCGTCCCCGCCCTTCCGGCCGCCTCGAGCGAGGCCGAAGGGCCTCGCTCGTCGTCACGCGCGCCGGGGGAGGGCAGGAGGGCGGAGTGCTCGGCGGGCGCGTCGTGAGCGCCTGGTGCCGGGTCTGTGCCGCCCTGGTACGCCTCCGGCTTCCTATGGAGCCGGAAGCGTCGCTTCCGAGACGGGGTGTCGCCTGCCACGGCCGACGGACCTCAGTCGCAGTCTCGGCAGATCGGCTGGCCGTTCTTCTCGCGGGCCAGCTGGCTGCGGTGGTGGACCAGGAAGCAGCTCATGCAGGTGAACTCGTCCGCCTGCTTGGGCAGCACCCGGACGGCCAGCTCCTCGTTCGAGAGGTCCGCGCCGGGCAGTTCCAGGCCCTCGGCCGCTTCGAACTCGTCGACGTCGACGGTCGAGGTCGACTTGTCGTTGCGCCGGGCCTTCAGTTCTTCAAGGCTGTCCGAGTCGACGTCGTCGTCGGTCTTGCGTGGGGTGTCGTAATCCGTTGCCATGTCGCTCTCCCCCTCTGGGTGGTTGCGGTGTCTCCAGCGCACGTAACGCGTGAGAGGCCGGACTTGTGCCCGACCTGAGGCGGAGATTTTGCCTCACATCAAGGTCTGTTACTCAATCGACACCCAACCGGACCCCTCGAGAGTGATCGGGTTTGGATGGCGAACGGGACCGTACACGGTCCAGAGGCCGCGCCCAGCAGGCGCCACCCCGTGTACTTCCCGTAATCCCACCCCCTGGAAACCCGGACTTTTCCTGGTTTTCCGGGGGAATTCTTGATCACGGAGAGTAGATGGCCGGAAAAGGTCTCTTGTGATCGATCACACACGGAACTCCCGGGAACAGGTCACGAAAATTCCGCGCAAAGCGAACACCATTGACAGCTCGACCGGCGTGTCACAACGGAAGCGTGACACGCATGACGAGGCCGCCGCCCTCACGGGGCTCCGCGATGATACGGCCCCCGTGGGCCCGCGCGACCGAGCGGGCGATCGACAGACCCAGTCCGACGCCCTTGTCGCTGCCGGTGCGCTCCTGCCGCAGCCGCCGGAACGGCTCGAAGAGGTTGTCGATCTCGTACGCCGGAACCACCGGCCCCGTGTTCGACACCACCAGCACCGCCTGACCCGCCTGCGTCTCGGTGGTGACGTCCACCCAGCCCCCGTCCACGTTGTAGCGAACGGCGTTCTGCACCAGGTTCAGGGCGATCCGCTCCAGCAGGACGCCATTGCCCTGCACGACGGCGGGGGCCCGCTCGCCACGGATCTCCACGCCCTTCGCCTCGGCCTCGGCCCGGGTCTGGTCGATGGCCCGTGAGGCGACCTCGGCGAGATCCACCGGCTTGCGCTCCACGATCTCGTTGTCGCTGCGGGCCAGCAGCAGCAGGCCCTCCACCAGCTGCTCGCTGCGCTCATTGGTGGCCAGCAGCGTCCTGCCCAGCTGCTGGAGCTCGACGGGCGCTCCAGGGTCCGAGAGGTGCACCTCCAGCAGTGTGCGGTTGATCGCCAGCGGCGTACGCAGCTCGTGCGAGGCGTTGGCGACGAACCGCTGCTGGGCGGTGAAGGCCCGCTCCAGCCGGTCCAGCATGTCGTCGAAGGTGTCCGCGAGCTCCTTGAGCTCGTCGTCCGGGCCGTCCAGCTCGATCCGGCGGGAGAGGTCCGTGCCGGCCACGTTGCGGGCGGTACGGGTGATCCGGCCCAGCGGGGACAGGACCCGGCCCGCCATCGCGTAACCGAAGGCGAAGGCGATGACGCTCAGGCCCAGCAGCGCGAACAGCGACCGGCGCAGCAGGTCGTCCAGGGCGTGCTGGCGCTGTTCGTTGACGCAGGCGTTCATCGCCCGGTTGAACTCGTCGGGCGCCGCCCGCTCCGGGAAGTTGCAGACGTTGCTCGTCACCTGGCCGTCCACGATCTTGAACGGCAGCTCGCTGCCGATGTGGAGGGCCTGGGCGGCCAGCAGGTAGATGATCGACAGCAGCAGGATGCCGGCGATCAGGAACATCCCGCCGTACAGCAGCGTGAGCCGTATGCGGATCGTCGGGCGCAGCCAGGGGCGCACGGGCTCCCTGGGGTCCCAGGTCGGCTTCGGGGGCGCCTGTGGTGGCGCGGGCGTGGCGGCCACGGGTCAGATCCGGTAGCCGGAGCCCGGCACGGTGACGATCACCGGCGGTTCGCCGAGCTTGCGGCGCAGGGTCATCACGGTGACGCGTACGACGTTGGTGAACGGGTCGGTGTTCTCGTCCCAGGCCTTCTCCAGCAGCTGCTCGGCCGAGACGACGGCGCCCTCGCTGCGCATCAGGACCTCCAGGACGGCGAACTCCTTGGGCGCCAGCTGGATCTCCTTGCCGTCCCGGAAGACCTCGCGGCGGTTGGGGTCGAGCTTGATCCCGGCCCGTTCGAGGACGGGCGGCAGCGGGACCGTCGTACGCCGGCCCAGCGCCCGCACGCGGGCGGTGAGCTCGCTGAAGGCGAAGGGCTTGGGCAGGTAGTCGTCGGCGCCGATCTCCAGGCCCTCCACGCGGTCGCTGACATCGCCGGAGGCGGTGAGCATCAGGACGCGGGTCGGCATGCCCAGGTCGACGACCTTGCGGCAGACGTCGTCCCCGTGGACGAGCGGCAGGTCGCGGTCGAGGACGACCACGTCGTAGTCGTTGACCCCGATGCGCTCCAGAGCGGCCGCCCCGTCGTACACGACGTCGACGGCCATGGCCTCCCGGCGCAGTCCGGTGGCCACCGCATCGGCGAGCAATTGCTCGTCCTCGACGACGAGTACGCGCACGGCGTTGTTCCTTCCTCCGAGCCCGGTTCCGGGCAGGTCTTTCGCACTGACTGTGCGTATCCATCCTGCCCCTTACGCGCGTAAACCGGCGGTAAGGCGACCTGGGGCCACCGGCGGCCACCAATGGGAGTCCCGTGAGGCGATACGGGAATCAACCGAATTCACGGACGAGTTGAGGTTTCCGTGAGGAAGCCTCTGGGGAGGACGACTGCACACCCGAGATCACGCCCCGTATGTGGCGCGCCACAAACCGCTCTGCCTCCAGATGTGCAGTGCGTGATCGACCGACAACCCTCGGCACACCCCCGTGCCACCGACCCATGACGAGGGGGCGCACGATGGACGCTTTCACCGCAGGACTGCTGCAGCGCATAAGGGCCACGGAGACCGACCTCACACGGGCTCGCGAGACGGGAGACGACTTCCTGGCCGACGTCGAGCAGGCGGAGCTCGACGACCTGCACCGCCTCGCGGCGGAACACGGCGTGGAGATCACCGCGAACGCCTGACCTGAACGGCGCGCGGGCCCCGGTCTTCCTGCAGATCCCTGCGGGAGGCCGCGGGCCCTTCGTGTGTCGGGCCCGGCACCGGTCGTCCCCCGGCGCGGACGCCGTGCGGCCCGTACGGGACCGGAGTCAGGCCGAGGGCGGAGGGCCGGACACGCCCGGGCCCGGGATGCCTGGTCCCGGGGACGGTGTGCCCGGGCGGGGCCGGCCCCGTTCCCCCGGGGTCCTGCCGGTCAGTCGTGCCAGGCGCCGAAGTCCTCCAGAAGGGCCTGGAGCGGTTCGAAGACCCCGGCCGGCGCCGCCACGGTCAGGTCGCGCGACGGCGGCGTGCCGGGGCGGCCGCCCGTAAGCGCGCCGGCCTCACGGGCGATCAGGGCGCCGGCCGCCATGTCCCAGGGGCTGAGCCCGCGCTCGTAGTACCCGTCCAGGCGGCCCGCGGCGACGTCGCAGAGGTCGACCGCGGCGGAGCCGCTGCGGCGGATGTCGCGCAGCCTGGGGATCAGGCGCTGCGCCACGTCCGCCTGGTGGGCGCGGACCTCGGCCACGTAGTTGAAGCCGGTGGAGACCAGGGCCTGGTCCAGCGGCGGGGCGGGGCGGCAGCGGATGGGCCGGTCGTTCATGAACGCGCCGCCGCCCAGCACCGCGCGGAACGTCTCACCGCGCATCGGGGCCTCGACGACCCCGACGACGGCCTCGCCGTCCCGCTCGGCGGCGATCGACACGGCCCACGTCGGCAGGCCGTACAGGTAGTTGACCGTGCCGTCCAGCGGGTCGACAACCCAGCGGACACCGCTGACGCCCTCCGTGGCGGCCCCCTCCTCGCCGAGGAGACCGTCGTCGGGGCGGTGCTCGGCGAGGAAGGCGGTGATCAGCTTCTCGGCGGCGATGTCCATCTCGGTGACGATGTCGATGGGGCTCGACTTGGTGGACTGGACGCCGAGGTCGGCCGGGCGGCCGTCGCGCAGCAGCGCACCGGCCCGGCGCCCTGCCTCCAGGGCCAGTTCCAGGAGTTCGGTCAGGAGCGGGTCACGCGGGTCGGTCACAGCGTCTCCTTACGCGTACGGGCTGTCGGCGCCGGCCGCCGCGGGCCGCTCGGTGCGGGCCGGGCAGCAGCCGATCGGGCACAGGTCGTGCGACGCGCCGAGGGCGCCGAGGGCGCAGCGCTCCACCACTGTCCCCCGCTCGGCCGCCGCGCGCTCGAGGACCAGGTCGCGGACGGCGGCCGCGAAGCGCGGGTCGTCGCCCACGGTGGCCGACCTGCGCACCGGCAGGCCCAGCTCGGCGGCCTTGGCGGTGGCCTCCGTGTCCAGGTCGTACAGGACCTCCATGTGGTCCGAGACGAACCCGATGGGGACCATCACGACGGCCGGGGCCCCGGCGCCGTGCAGGGCCTCCAGGTGGTCGCAGATGTCCGGCTCCAGCCACGGGATGTGCGGGGCGCCGCTGCGGGACTGGTAGACGAGCTCCCAGGGGTGCTCGAGGCCCGTCTGGTCCCGTACGGCATCCGCGATGAGCCGGGCGACGTCCAGGTGTTGCCTGACGTACGCGCCGCCCTCGCCGTGCTCCTCGACCGGGCCGGAGGTGTCGGCGGCGGAGGTCGGGATGGAGTGCGTGGTGAAGGCGAGGTGGGCGCCCGCGCGGACGGACTCGTCGAGCTCGGCCAGCGACTTCAGGACGCCGTCGACCATGGGCCGGACGAACCCGGGGTGGTTGAAGTAGTGCCGCAGCTTGTCGACCCGGGGCCGCGGCAGCCCCTCCGCCTCCAGCGTGGCGAGGGCGTCGGCCAGGTTCTCCCGGTACTGGCGGCAGCCGGAGTACGAGGCGTACGCGCTGGTGGCGAGGACCGCGATATGGCGGTGGCCGTCGGCGACCACCTCACGCAGCGTGTCCGTGAGGTACGGCGCCCAGTTCCGGTTTCCCCAGTACACGGGCAGGTCCAGGCCCGCGTCCGCGAAGTCCTTGCGCAGGGCGGCGAGCAGCGCGCGGTTCTGGTCGTTGATCGGGCTGACGCCGCCGAAGAGGAAGTAGTGCTGCCCGACTTCCTTGAGGCGTTCCTTGGGGATGCCCCGGCCTCGGGTCACGTTCTCCAGGAACGGGACCACGTCGTCGGGGCCCTCCGGGCCGCCGAAGGAGAGCAGCAGCAGGGCGTCGTACGGGGCGGGATCGCGCTGATCGGACGCGGGGTCGGACACGGGATCGGCCATGGCATCGGACATGGGATCGATCCTGCCACCCGGGTCCGACAGCCGGAAAACCGCCGTGCACTGTCACCCGTTCGGACGTAACCTGTGAAGGCTGCCCATACGCCTTACGTGCCGTCACGGTTCACGCCTGTACGTTTCACGCCTTACCGGCCGGAGTGCCCCTTGCCCAGTCCCTACCGCGCGATCTTCTCCGCCCCCGGCACCGTCGGGTTCTCCGCCGCAGGCTTCTTCGGCCGGATGCCACTGGCCATGATGGGCATCGGCATCGTCACGATGATCTCCCAGCTCACCGGCCGCTACGGGCTTGCGGGCGCGCTCTCCGCGACGCTCGCCGTCTCCGCCGCCGTCCTCGGTCCGCAGGTCTCCCGCCTCGTCGACCGGTACGGCCAGCGACGGGTACTGCGCCCGGCCACGCTGATCACGGTCGTGGCTGTGGCGGGCCTGCTGATATGCGCGCAGCAGGGATGGCCGGAGTGGACGCTGTTCGTCTTCTCGGCCGCCGCCGGCTGTGTGCCGAGCATCGGTGCGATGACCCGCGCCCGCTGGGCGACGATCTACCAGGGGTCGCCGCGCGAGCTGCACACCGCGTACTCCTTCGAGTCGATCATCGACGAGGTGTGCTTCATCTTCGGCCCGATCGTCTCGATCGGGCTGTCGACCGTCTGGTTCCCGGAGGCGGGCCCGCTGCTGGCGGCGATCTTCCTGGCGGTCGGTGTGTGGTGGCTGACCGCGCAGCGGGCCACCGAGCCGAAGCCGCACCCGATCGAGCAGCACACCGGCGGCTCGGCGCTGCGCTCCCCCGGCCTTCAGGTGCTGGTGGCCGCGTTCGTCGCCACCGGCGCGATCTTCGGCGCGGTGGACGTGGTGACGGTGGCGTTCGCCGAGGAGGAGGGCCACAAGGCCGCGGCCAGCCTGGTGCTGGCGGTGTACGCGCTCGGCTCGTGCCTGGCGGGTGCGGTCTTCGGGCTGCTGCACCTCAAGGGCGAGCCGTCCCGCAGGTGGGTTCTGGGGGTCTGCGCGATGGCCGTGAGTATGATCCCCCTCCAACTGGCCGGGAACCTGCCGTTCCTGGCCGTGGCGCTCTTTGTCGCGGGCCTTGCCATCGCGCCGACGATGGTGACGACCATGGCCCTCGTCGAGGCCCACGTACCGCGCACCAAACTGACCGAGGGCATGTCCTGGACGGGTACCGGGCTCGCGGTCGGCGTGGCGCTCGGCTCCTCGGCCGCCGGCTGGGTGGTCGACGCGCACGGGGCGGCCGCGGGGTACGCGGTGCCCGGCATCGCGGGAGTGCTCGCGGCCGTGGTGGCGTTCCTGGGGTACCGCCGGCTGCGCAGCAAGCCGGTGCCGACGCGGGAGGGGCAGGGGCAGCGTGAGCAGCGCGAGCAGGACCCGGAAGAGCCGGAGCAGCAGCACGTGGCGTAACTGGGCGGGCAACGTGGCCGCCAGGCCCGTACGGGAGGCCCGTCCCGCCTCGGTCCAGGAGCTGGCGGACACGGTGCGCGGCGCCGCCGAGGAGGGCCTGCGGGTCAAGACGGTCGGTACGGGTCACTCGTTCACGTCCATCGCCGCCACCGACGGCGTGCTGATCCGCCCGGACCTGCTGACCGGCATCCGGCGGATCGACCGCCGCGAGCTGACCGTGACGGTGGAATCCGGCACCCCCCTGAAGCGGCTGAACGCGGCTCTCGCGCGGGAGGGCCTTTCGCTCACGAACATGGGCGACATCATGGAGCAGACCGTCGCGGGCGCCACCAGCACCGGTACGCACGGCACCGGCCGTGACTCGGCGTCCATCGCCGCGCAGATCAGGGAACTGGAACTGGTCACGGCGGACGGGCGGGTGCTGACCTGCTCGGAGAAGGAGAACCCGGAGGTCTTCGCGGCCGCCCGGATCGGGCTGGGTGCGCTGGGGGTCGTCTCGGCCATCACCTTCGCCGTGGAGCCGATCTTTCTGCTCACCGCGCGTGAGGAGCCGATGACCTTCGACCGGGTGACCTCGGAGTTCGACGCGCTGCACGCGGAGAACGAGCACTTCGAGTTCTACTGGTTCCCGCACACCGGCAACTGCAGCACCAAGCGCAACAACCGCAGCGCGGGCCCGGCCGCCCCGCCCGGGCGGATCAGCGGCTGGATCGAGGACGAGTTCCTCTCCAACGGGCTCTTCCAGGTGGTGAACTCGATCGGCCGGGCGGTGCCGGCGTCCGTCCCCGCGATCGCCAAGGTCTCCAGCCGTGCCCTGTCCGCGCGTACGTACACGGACATTCCCTACAAGGTCTTCACAAGCCCGCGCCGGGTGCGGTTCCTGGAGATGGAATACGCGCTTCCGAGGGAGGCCGCCGTCGCCGCGCTGCGCGAGCTGAAGGCGATGGTCGACCGGTCGCCGCTGCGCGTCAGCTTCCCGGTGGAGGTCCGGACGGCGCCCGCGGACGACATCACGCTCTCGACGGCGTCGGGCCGGGACAGCGCGTACATCGCGGTGCACATGTACAAGGGCACGCCGTACCGGTCGTACTTCACGGCGGCCGAGCGGATCATGACGGCGCACGGCGGGCGGCCGCACTGGGGCAAGCTGCACACGCGGGACGCCGCGTACTTCGCGGAGGTCTATCCGCGGTTCGGCGAGTTCACCGCGCTGCGTGACCGCCTGGACCCGGAGCGGGTGTTCGGCAACGACTACCTGCGGCGGGTGCTGGGCGTCTGACCGCCCGCCCCGTCTCGGCTCACTCGGCCGGAGCGTCGTCCGGGGACGGTGTCGGAGTGGGGGTCGGGGTCGGGGTCGGCGTGGGGGTCGGCGTTGGCGTGGGAGTGGGGGTCGGTACCGGCGTGGGGCTAGTGGGGGCGGGCGTGGGCGTCGGGGTACCGGCGGTTCCGTCCTGTCCGGTCCCTGGGGCGCTCGGTGTCGGCGTCCGCTCCGGCCGGTGCTGCCGCTGGTCCGGGTGGGCGGGGGGTGGGGTGGACGGCCGGGGCGCGGAGTCGCCGCCGCGTACGACCGTGCTGATGGTCGTCCCCTTGCCGCCGCTGAAGTCCTGACCGGATATCAGCTCGTACACGGTGATGCCCGCCATGGCCACGCCGAAGACCAGCGCCGCCGCGATCGCCGAACGCTTCCAGCCGCGGACGCGGGTGCCGTACGTCGTGGCCCCGCCGAACTCGCCAGCGTCGCCGTCGGCGCCGCCGTCGGCGCCGCTGCCGGGGCCGCTGTCAGCGCCGGCCGGCGGGTGGGCGGGTGCGGACAGGCGGACACCTTGCGGCGCCTGACGGGCCTTCGGACGGGCCGCCGCCTGCACCGTGACCCCGCGTACCCGCTCCCCCGTGCTCCTGAACAGGTGCTGGAAGACCGATCCGCCGCAGGTGGCGATGACGCTGATCACACCCGCCCCGAGGACCGTGCCGTACACGCCCATCTTGGAGGCCAGTTTGGCGGCCACGACAGCCGCGACCGCGCTGCCCGCCACCTGGGCAGCGTTCAGGTCGAGCCGCTTCCGCTTCTCCGGCGCCTTCCTCTCTACCCCGTTTATACCGGTATTACGCGTGTGCACCTTGTCATCCATTTCCGTCCTCGGTTCACCCATCCGTCCTAGCATGCAAGGAGAAGGGGCCTTTGAGCGAAGCGAAAAGTTCCATTTCTGCGGATTCCGTGAAGAACACCACGCGTGACGACCGGTCAGGGGGACTCAACTGCCGTACGGGGGGAGAACTTCGGCGGCGCGCCGGTCCACCCAGGTGGCCCGAATGGAGTACTGTGGCGAGCCCTGGGCCCCGATCCCTTTCGGGTGTCCGGGACCAACGGGAGGGGGCCGAAAGCGGCACTCGTTCCGGCGGCGCCGCAGCACCGCACGGCCACCTGCTGCACAGAGTGACCACACCGGTCACCCTGCGTGGCAAATAGGTAACCGTGCCATAACGGCGTTCCAGGGCCCATGCCCGACACGCCGGGCAACTCGGCAAGGTTGTGGCAGGCTGCACCCGGGCAGGCCACACTCGACTAGCGGAAGCAGCGACGCAGGTGACGTCGGCAGGCACCACCCGGGAGGTCCCCATGCCCGAACTGCGTGTCGTGGCCGTCTCCAACGACGGCACACGACTGGTGCTGAAGGCTGCTGACAACACGGAGTACACGCTTCCGATCGACGAACGGCTGCGCGCCGCCGTACGCAACGATCGTGCCCGCCTCGGCCAGATCGAGATCGAGGTGGAGAGCCATCTCCGGCCCCGTGACATCCAGGCGCGTATACGCGCGGGTGCCTCCGCCGAAGAGGTCGCCCAGCTCGCCGGCATCCCCGTCGAGCGCGTACGCCGCTTCGAGGGCCCCGTCCTCGCGGAACGCGCCTTCATGGCCGAGCGGGCCCGGAAGACCCCCGTACGCCGGCCCGGCGAGAACACCGGGCCGCAGCTGGGCGAGGCGGTGCAGGAGCGGCTGGTGCTGCGCGGCGCGGACAAGGACACGGTCGTGTGGGACTCCTGGCGCCGCGACGACGGCACGTGGGAGGTCCTGCTGGTCTACCGCGTCGCGGGTGAGGTGCACTCGGCGAGCTGGACCTACGACCCGCCCCGCAGGCTGGTCCAGGCCGTGGACGACGAGGCGCGCGCGCTGATCGGCGAGACCGACGACGCGGTGGCCGTCCAGGAGCCGAGCTTCCCGTTCGTCCCGCGCATCGCACGCCTCCCACGCGACCGGCCGCTGGACCGTGCCCTGGACCGGCAGATCGAGCGCCCGGCACCCGTCCCGGCGCCGGAGCCGGAGGAGCCCGAGCGCGACTCGCTGACCAGCCTGTTGGAGGCGGTACCGAGCTTCCGCGGCGACATGGTCGTCCCCGAGCGCCCGGCGGCCGAACCCCCGGCGCCCGAACCCGCCCAGGAACCGGACGCGGAGGAACCCCCGGCCCCGGCGGCTTCGGCGGGCGCCGGCTCGGCGTACGCGGACGTGCTGATGCCGCGCGCGGTGAGCGGTCACCGCGACCGCCTGACGGGCACCACCGACCGCCAGGCCGAAGCGGACGGCGTCCGCCCCGGCCGCCGGGCGGCGGTCCCGAGCTGGGACGAGATCGTCTTCGGCACGCGCCGCAAGAAGCAGGAGTAGCGACCGGGCCGGGTGCGTCGCCTTCGCCACCCGGCTGCGCGGCGGCCGCGGTGTGGGCGGCCGCGTGGGGGCCGTCTTGAGGTCCGCGGGGCGCGGTTGCGCGCGTCCAGTGGCGGCGAACCGTAGGCCCGTGCGGGCGGGCTCCCCTGGTGGGCCCCGCGGGGCTTCGGGCCTGTCCCCGCGGGCCGAGGTTTGTACGGTACGTACGGGCTTCGGACCTGCCCATAGGGCCGGGCTTTGGGCGGCCCGTGCGGGCCGCGCCTTGCACGTGTTCCGTGCAGGCTTCGGACCCGCCCATAGGGCGGGCCTCAGGTGGCCCGTGCGGGTCGGTCCTTGGCCTGTCCGTGCGGTCCGAAAAGACTGGCACCGTACGTGCGGGCTTCGGGCCTGCCCATAGGGGCGGGCCTCAGGTGGCACGCGTAGGGACGGGCCTCCGGGGCGCCCGCCCGGCAGGGGGCCTGCGAGGCGGGCGTCACGGCCAGGGGCTGGAACGGAGCCGGTGCCGGGGGGCTAGCTGTTCTGTCTCGGGAGGTTGTGGACGGGTGAGCCAGGTCTCGGCTGA